>JANODM010000224.1:0-1764 GCA_031412695.1 Alphaproteobacteria bacterium | reverse complement strand
TTAATGGAGAACGTCATAATTATATTTATTTTAGTGTGAAATTAACTCGTAAAGCAGTCGTTTCAGTCGTAAGAATGATTATACCACGTAAACTATTATAGAAGTTATTTACTTTTTCACTTATTCAGTGCATAAGTTTAAAGAAAAAACCGCCATTCAGCGGTTTTTTCTTGAAATTACTTAGGATGCTTATCCTTATACATCTGAATTCCGCGATCAAATGCCGCTTCGGCATCAACTTTTCCTTTAAATCCGTTGACGCTTACCTCCTTGTTCTGAATTTTCTTGTAGGTGGAGTAGAAATGCTCGATTTCCTTAAGCGTATGCTTATTTAGGTCAGGAAGGTCTTGAACGTCATTCCATCGTGGATCGTCAGCAGGAACACCAATGATCTTATCGTCTGCATCTCCGCTGTCGATCATCGACATTATGGCTACAGGTCTTACTCGTACCAAAATTCCCGGGAGGAGAGGATAGGTAGTAAGAAGCACAACGTCTATGGCATCCCCGTCATCCCAGAGGGTCTGAGGAATGAATCCGTAGTCAAAAGGGAAATCCTGGGAGGTATGGGCAACTCGGTCAAGGGCAATTATGCCCGTTTCCTTGTCTATTTCATACTTATTCTTGGACCCCTTATTGATTTCAATTATCACGTTCATGTGATCCTTTTTGCCCGGATGTACGTCGTGGAGTAGATTCATGTGCTAAATACGAATTATATGGTTAATTATTCCGCGTCCTTAGAGGTGTCGCTTTTTTCTGAAGATGGCTCTGCTGTATCATTTTTCTTGGAAGAACCGTCTGACTGAATATCAATTTTCCAGCCTGTGAGCTTGGCAGCAAGTCGGACGTTCTGTCCTCCCTTACCGATAGCAAGTGACTGCTGATCGTCGCTAACCTTGACTATAGCCTTCATTTCTTCCTTATGCGTCTCAATTCCTATGACTTTTGCAGGAGAAAGCGCTTCTTCAATGAACTTCGCGATGTCCTCGTGCCACTCGATAATATCAATCTTTTCACCTCCAAGCTCGCTCATGACTGTGGATACTCGAACTCCTCTCTGGCCTACGAGTGAACCAATAGGATCAATGTGGGAATCGTTAGAATTAACCGCAATTTTTGATCTTGAACCGGCTTCCCGTGCTATTGCCTTGATTTCTACGACACCTTGAGCGATTTCCGGTGCTTCGATCTCGAACAATTTGGCTAGAAACTTAGGATGTGAACGTGAAATCCTCAAAACAATGCCTTTTGGAGACTCTTCAACAGCATAGAGATATGCCCTTACTCGCTCTCCCGGTGTGAAACGTTCACCAGGAATCTGCTCTTCGTAAGGGATTATGCCTACTGCGCGGCCCATATCCACGAAAATAGTGCCTCTTTCGAGTCTTTGTACGATTCCAGTGATGATTTCACCTTCTTTCTTGCCGAATTCTGAAATAACTGAGCTTTTCTCAGCTTCTCGCATCTTCTGGATGATGACCTGTTTTGCAGTTTGAGCAGCAATACGGCCAAAATTCTCCTTTTTCTCGAGTGGAAATATGATTTCTTCATCGATTTCGGCATCTTTCTTGATTTTACGTGCATCTGCCTGCAAAAGATGATGTTCAGGGTTGAATCGTATTTTGATGTCTTCCTCAGCCATTGCAGCCGTTTCCTCAGCAGTAGCGGCCTCGTCGTCTTCCATAATTACCTTATCAGGGTCGACAACCACTTTTACCTGGTAAAACTCCACTCCTCCTGAATTCAGGTCGAATTTTGTCC
>JANODM010000223.1:0-10081 GCA_031412695.1 Alphaproteobacteria bacterium | reverse complement strand
GGCCCGTGCCGGTTCGGTTCGGATATTTTTTATGGCGTAACCGTTCTAGGCCTAGGGCTTGGATGAATTCTTCTGTGATTTTTTCGGCCTCGGCGAGACCCGTTTCAACCTGTTCGCGCGGCGTATTGAGAACGATGAACGTAATCTCATCGCCCATCGAACGATGATACAGCCAATTCACGACGCCTGCGCGCGTCATGCAGTCTAAATAAATCGCACAGATGATGGCCATCACGTCATTGGTCGCGCCGCGTCCGATGGCATCATTCACCGAAGATAGATTTAAATAGTCGCCCAAAATCAAAAAGTTTTTGTCGTCCTGGTTCGGGGTCGCCGCACGGGCGATCGCGAAATCCAAATACAATGTGCGTAACGCACCATGAATATAATAGCCGGTGTGACGATCACGCGCCAAGATGTCGGAAAAAATCGGCTCGATCGCCGCATTCGTTGCTTGGGGGTTGTATTGCAATTGTAACGCTTCGATCAATCCGCCGATCATGGCGGGCGGCGCAAACGCGTTTTCAGCATTCAAATGCGAAAAAAGCTGTTCAGCCTCATTCGACGAGACGGATTTCCCGGTTAATTGGGATAAAATCGTGAGGGTTTCTTCGGCAATCATTTGCGGAGGATCATTTGAAAAAGGGGTCTCTATCACCCTATCGAAGGGGTCTTAAGACATAGTTTAACGAGGCGGCGAGATGGGCTAGGGTGAAGTCGCTCTAGGCCCATATTTTAAAGACATAATACAGGAAAAGCGCATGACCGAATGGATCGAAACGCCCGCCTCCGTGGTAAAAAATACAACCGTTACCGAAACGGCATTTTTTGAAAAAACCGCTTTGGCTCAAAGGGATAGGGATGTGTTTTGGGCGGATGCTGCCAGGGCCGAATTGGACTGGATCACGCCGTTTACCGTGACCCGAACCGGTGATTTCAAACCGCCCGTTCATATCGAGTGGTTTGCCGATGGTCAATTGAATGTTAGCGCGAATTGTTTGGACCGTCATTTGGAAACCAAGGGCGATCATACCGCCCTAATCGAGGTGGGCGATGCCGTTGGGGCCGAACGCCGCCTGACATACCGTGAATTACACGAACAGGTTTGCCGTTGGGCGAATGTGTTGAAAGACCAAGGCGTCAAAAAAGGCGACCGTGTGATGATCTATCTGCCCATGATCCTGGAAGCGGCCATTGCGATGTTGGCATGTTCGCGGATCGGGGCGGTGCATGCAGTCGTGTTTGCAGGATTTTCATCTCAGGCTTTGGCGTCGCGGGCGCAAGATTGCGAAGCGAAACTGATTATTACCGCGGACGGCTTTTCGCGCGGCGGAAAAACAGTGGCCTTAAAAGAAAATGTCGATGCAGCATTGCGCGAATGTCCAGACGTTGAAAATGTGCTGGTCGTGAAACGCACAGGATCTGTGGTGATGATGAAAGAGGGCCGCGATATATATGTCGATGATCTTCTGTCGATGGCGTCATCCGACTGTGTGCCCGAGGCGATGGGTTCTGAAGATCCGCTGTTTATTTTATATACCTCGGGGTCGACCGGAAAACCCAAAGGGGTTTTGCACACCACAGCAGGCTATTTGCTCTATGCGAAAATGACGCATCAATTATATTTTGATATCAAACCGGATGATATTTATTTTTGTACAGCTGATGTCGGCTGGGTGACGGGGCATAGTTACGTCGTATACGGCCCACTTGCGAATGGCGTGACATCGTTGATGTTCGAAGGTGTTCCGAGTTATCCAGCAGGCGATCGATATTGGCAGATTGTCGATCAGTATCGCGTGACGGTTTTTTATACGGCACCGACCGCACTGCGTGCGTTGATGCGTTTAGGCGACGAGCCGTTAAAGACGACGACGCGCGAGAGTTTGCGAATCTTGGGATCGGTGGGTGAGCCGATTAATCCCGAAGCGTGGCGGTGGTATTTCGACAAGATTGGTCACGGTCGTGCCGCTATTGTGGACACCTGGTGGCAGACGGAAACGGGCGGGCATATGATGGCGCCGCCGCCCTGTTTGAAAAAAATGATTCCAGGGTCCGCCATGTTACCGTTTTGGGGGATTGAACCTGTATTGATCGACGCAAGCGGCAAGGTGATCGACGGTAAAGGCGAGGGCGCTTTATTCATCAAACATCCCTGGCCGGGATTGGCGCGCAGCTTGTATAAAAATCACGACCGATTTGTCGAGACGTATTTTTCGCAACATCAGGGATATTACTGTACGGGCGATGGCGCAGTGCGTGATGCGGAGGGTTATATTCAAATCACGGGTCGCATCGATGATGTCATTAATGTATCTGGGCATCGTTTCGGCACGGCTGAAATTGAATCGGCTTTGGTCGCACACAAGGCGGTCGCTGAGGCCGGCGTGGTCGGGCGCAATCACGATATCAAAGGCACAGGCATTTACGCGTATGTGACGTTAAAAGACGGAATTACCGCATCGGATGAATTGAAAAAAGAATTGAATACCCATGTGCGCAGCACGATCGGATCCATCGCCTCTTTGGATTGGTTGCAATGGGCACCGGGTTTGCCAAAGACGCGTTCGGGTAAAATTATGCGCCGCATCTTGCGCAAAATTGCTGCCAATGAGACGGATGAATTAGGCGATACCAGCACGTTGGCCGATCCGAATGTAGTAGATGAGTTAATCAAGGGACGCGTGGCGTAAAGCGTTTTACCATGTCATTCCGAACGTGATGGCGGAGGAATCTTTAGCGATTAGGCCATGAAAGATCCCTCGTCGGCTTCGCCTCTGTCGGGATGGCAGAGTAGAAAATTATGGCTTACCGACTAACCGCCATAGGCCTGGCTCAATAATTGATAGCGCAAAGCGTCGACATGGCTGCGGCAGGAGGCGAGTGAAAATTCGCTGCCTCTTGTTACGCATTGTTGTTGAATGCTGCGCAAGGTTTCTGGGTCTTCCAATAATCCTTGCAATGCCAGAGCTAAACCTTCGGGCGTGATGGGGCTGACGATGACACCTGCATCGCCGCAAATTTCGATCAATCCGCCGTGACCTGATGTGACCAACGCGCAACCTGCGGCCATTGCTTCGGCGGCGGTGCGGCCGAATGGTTCGTTCCACACGGATGGCACGACAGCAACAGCGGCGCGTCCATATAAATCCAAAATTTTACTATGCGGTTGATGCCCCAGAAAAACAGCTTGTTTGCCCAAGGTTTTAAGGACTTTACCGACTTCTTGCGCGTAAGGTGTCGTGTTTTTTCCGCCCGGACGGTTCGCGCCCACATAGACGATTTTCCAATTCGGAAAATGCGGCAATAAAATTTGTGCGGCTTTGGCCAATTCCAAAGCACCTTTTTCAGGAATAAGACGGCCTGCATATAAAATAAACGATTCTTTTTTCGCTTTCAGCACCGGATCGACGCCATGATAGACGGTGTGCACGTGATCGGTACGACCCGCCTCAAGCCCCGTCAAAAAACGGCGGCGCACGTAATCGCTGCAGCAATAAATCGCATCGGCGCGTGATAAAATACCCCAGCGTTCTTTCGGGGTCATCGCACCTTTAATCGTCAAAGGATCGTTGTGAAAACTCATCGAGATCGCAACATTTGGCAGATTTTTCGCCAGCACGTTAAATATATTGACGCGGTTATGTACCTCGATCAACCCGACGCGATGTTTTTTGAAATGTTCGATCAAAGCGCGCGCATAGCCACCATTACGACCATAGAGTAATTTCATTTTCGGTTTCACACCGACATATTTTACGCCCGCGAAACGGCGGTGTTTCTCATCATTGCCGTAGACGGTGATGTAATCGTTATACGCACTTTGCGCCGCCGTTTCGTTGACGAATAACGCCACGGCTCCTGCTGATTGCGGGCTGAAATGTTCGCCGGGCGGCAAGACGCTGGCGATTTCATACCCGGGGGAACGCATGTTTTTCTTTTTCATGATGATGTCAGCATACGGTTGAAAACCACGCAAAGCAAGGTTACAGCGCAACACCCAAATTAAACAAAAACGGCTTTAGGGCATCAGACTTTAACGCCAAGGCTTGGCTGTGGTTCCACAACACATCATGTTGTTGCGTCATTAATTGCGCATGATCTGCGCAGTCGATGATAAACGCAAAAGGATGTGGGCCGCAGGAGAGAAAAACGGTTTTCGTGCCGTAAATCCAATAGCCTGAGACAGAGGCATCACCCGTTGTTACCCGAATATCGCGCAGGATGTTTTTGCCTGCATGGGCCGCCATATCACTGGCTGCTTTGTTATCCAACGACCAGACGGCTTTGACCTTGAGGTTGCGTTCGCGGCACGCATTATTGTGATGACGAAAAAATTCCGCGGAGAGCATGGACGTCACAGCGCGGATCGGTAAAAACGACCGCGTCATGAGGTCGCGGGACTCGATCATATCGCTCAAAGCGTGACGTATGCCGTCAGCCCCGTCAAAAGGTCGCATCTGTGGTGCGGAATGGCCTTGGCGCGCGGCTTTGCCCAGTTTCATGAGGGCGGGCAGCGCGGTATCAAACTGCTTTTTTTGTTTCTCAAGGGTTTTGAGGCGCGTTTCAAGCAACGTCCCGATCTGTTCGGGCGATGAAGCGATAAAAGTTTTCACGCCAGGCTTGGTCGAGGTACGGGCCAAGCCTTTTTCTTCTAAAGCTTTGAGATGATCATAGACAGAAGGGCGGCTAAGGCCTGTGGCGGCAGCCAATTTCCCTGCGGCAAGCGCTCCGTTTTCAAGCAAACACGCATAGATCTGACTTTGTTCGATTGGCAAATCGGCGGATTCAAGAAGTTTGCTTATCATAGACTTGACTCTCTTTATGTCGGTTTGTTTCGACAGTATAGAATTATTGCGGTAAACACTCAAGGGAAATGCTGCACATTATTTGTCGAAGTGACGCGACATATTTTAGTTATTAAGGTAATTTTGCACATTGTAGCTTGTCGTACGCAATAAAAAAGAGTGTCGAATTGTTTCGACACTCTTTTGTGTTTTCGGAAAATGCGGGATGATTTTAAGCGTTTAAACCGATCGCATTTAAATCTTCATAGGCCGCTTTGAGGCGTGCGACAAAGGCTTTTTCGCCTTCGCGTAAAAATACGCGCGGGTCATAGAATTTTTTGTTCGGTTTATCCGCACCATCGGGATTGCCGATTTGCCTTTGCAGATAACCGCGTTTCCCGGCCTCATAGGCGCGGATACCATTCCAAAACGCCCATTGCATATCAGTGTCGATATTCATTTTGACGGCACCATAGGATAACGCTTCGCGAATGTCTTCGCGGGATGAACCCGATCCGCCATGGAATACGAAATTGACCGGCTTGTCAGATGATGTGCTGAATTGTTTTTTGATATGGTCTTGCGAGTTTTTCAAAATTTTCGGCTCGAGTTTGACGTTGCCCGGGCTGTATACGCCGTGCACGTTACCAAAAGCCGCGGCGACGGTGAAATGTTCGCCGATTTTTTTCAAATGCTCATACGCATAAGCCACTTCAGATGGTTGCGTATACAAGCGCGATGAATCGACGCCGCTATTATCGACGCCATCTTCTTCTCCGCCTGTGACGCCCAATTCTATTTCCAGCATCATGTGTAACTTGGTCATGCGTTTGAAATAATGCGCACTGATCTCGATGTTTTCTTCAATCGGCTCCTCGGATAAATCCAGCATATGTGACGAAAACAAGGGTCGTTTATTCGCGTCGAAAAACGCTTCGCCGGCGTCCAATAATCCGTCGATCCAAGGCAATAAATCTTTAGCGGCATGATCCGTGTGCAAAATAACGGGCACGCCATAGGCTTCGGCAAGCGTGTGAATGTGCAAAGCGCCTGCGATACCGCCTTTGATCGCAGCATTTTGCGCATCATTGCTTAGAGATTTGCCTGCGTAAAAATGCGCACCGCCATTTGAGAATTGCAAAATGACCGGCGAGTTCACCGCTTTGGCCGTTTCCAACGTAGCATTCACTGAATTTGTGCCGACGACATTGACGGCGGGAAGGGCTGCGTTTTTCGCTTTGGCCTCGTTGAGGATGTCCCATGCTGCTGCGCCGAATGCGACGCCGGGTTTGAATTTAGCCATTGTGGTTTCCTTGATCGATAGAGAAAAATTGTTTCCTTATGATATAGCGGTGCTGAGACCTGGTCACAAGGCGGCGGTTATTTAGCATAATGCAAAATAGGTGTGGAAGTAACTCTATCTCTTTCGTATCACGACCGAAGTGAAGGGAGCTCGATTAAAACAAGAGAGGCCTCTCTGCTGTGCTCGAGGCATATTAATTCGTCAGCGTTTGATCAAAGAAAGATCCCTTATCGAATTCCCCCTAAGCCAATGCTTCGGAGGATAAGTTGCCTCTATCGGGATGACGAACTTAAAAATAGAAAGAAAATATACGTCATCCTGACCAATTTCAGAATCTTTGTGCAAAATAAAAAGACCCCGTTTTGTAACGGGGTTTCATTTTTCTTTTATAAAAAAATTATACCGCTAAGGTTGGTGAAGAGCGTGTGTGCGTATACATGTTTTGATTATTCGAAAAATTTGATTGGAATTCGATCGCCGTTGCATGAGCAGCTTTTTCCGGGGCTGTATATTTTTCAATATATGTCGAGGTCAGTTTTTCTGAAAAATGATAGCTTCCATATCCGCTCAAAGCGGTCAAAGCAAGACTACCTAATTTAGCTTTTCGTATGACATTATCGCTTTCTTTTTTTTGCTCCATCGCCGTTAATTCTGTAAGGCATTTTTGGGCAACCAGGCCAGCTCCGACAACCGTGACAAGCCCGACACATGCAGCGCCCACAACACCTGTCGCTCCATTGTTATTGAATGGGGATTGCGACATGGCCGCACCAAATCCTGTGAGGCCTATCATAAAATTCATCGTATACATGTGGAATATCCTTGGAAATACAAACTCCAAGCTTAATGCAATTATGCATAAAAAACGCATACGTTATCTAGAAATTGTTTTTAAACCAGTTCTTTAACTTTTTTGGCGCGGGGCTTTTTCGAAGCGGGTTTGGATTTGGTATCTGTTTTAGCCGCTGATTTGCGTAAAGGCACGATCTTAAAGTCGAGTTTATCGTCTTTGATCGCGATATTCACTTCGCCGCCGCCGACCAATCGACCGAACAGGATTTCATCGATAAGAGGTTTTTTGACCTCATTATCGATCACGCGTGCCAAGGGCCTTGCGCCCATCGATTTATCATAGCCTTTTGTCGCCAGCCAAATACGGGCCTCGGGTGAAAGCGCGTAGGTAACGTTTTTGTCCGACAATTGCTCTTCCAATTTGACGATGAATTTGTCGACGACTTTGGCGACGATTTCGGGCGTTAGATGACCAAACGTAACGATCGAGTCTAAACGGTTGCGGAATTCAGGCGTAAATAATTTTTTGATCGCATCCGTATCTTCGTCGGTGCGGCTGTCGCGGAAGAAACCGATCGGTGCTTTTTCCATCTCGCTCGCGCCTGCATTCGTAGTCATGATCAAGATAATGTTGCGGCAATCGACGGATTTCCCGTTACTGTCCGTCAATTTACCGTAGTCCATGACTTGCAGCAAAATATTAAAAATATCGGGATGGGCTTTTTCGACTTCGTCCAATAACACAACGGCATGCGGGTGTTGATCGATGGCGTCGGTCAATTGACCACCCTGATCGTAACCGACATAACCCGGAGGCGCGCCGATTAAACGCGCGACGGAATGCCGTTCCATATATTCCGACATGTCAAAGCGGTGGAATTTGATGCCCAATGTCAACGCTAATTGTTTTGCGATCTCGGTTTTACCAACACCTGTCGGGCCTGCGAATAAATACGAGCCTTGTGTTTTTTCCACATCGCGAAGGCCTGCGCGCGACATTTTAACGGCGGTAACCAATGTGTCGACGGCTTGATCTTGGCCATAGACCATACGTTTCAGCGTCGATTCCAAATTCTTGAGTGCGGTTTTATCATCACTGGTGATCGTATTGACAGGCACGCGCGCGATTTTCGATACGATCGTTTCGATATCCGATACGTTGATGATGGTGTGACGTTCCGAAGCAGGAAGAACTTTTTGTGCGGCACCGGCTTCGTCCAAAACATCGATGGCTTTATCGGGTAATTTGCGGTCGGGGATATAACGCACTGCTAAATCAACGGCAGCATTGATCGCCTCGATTGTAAATTGAATGCCGTGATAGGCTTCGTAATAGCCTTTGAGCCCTTCCAAGATTTGTTTAGCTTCGGACGGCGACGGTTCAGAGATATCGATTTTTTGGAAACGACGCACCAGGGCACGGTCTTTTTCAAAATGTTGACGGTATTCTTTATATGTTGTCGAGCCAATCGTGCGTAATTTGCCGCGTGATAAAGCGGGTTTCAATAAATTCGATGCATCCATCGACCCGCCCGAGGTTGAACCGGCCCCGATGATCGTGTGAATTTCATCGATAAATAAAATCGATCCCGGCATGTTTTCCAATTCGGTAATGACCGCTTTGAGGCGTTCTTCGAAATCGCCTCTGTAGCGTGTACCCGCAAGTAATGCGCCCATATCAAGCGCGAAGATCACGCCGTTCTTAAGGACCTCGGGTACATCGTTGTCGACGATGCGTTTGGCCAGGCCTTCGGCGATCGCCGTTTTGCCGACACCGGGATCACCGACATACAGTGGATTGTTTTTTGAGCGGCGGCATAAAATCTGAATCGTGCGTTCGACTTCAGCGGCGCGGCCGATGAGTTTGTCGATTTCGCCTTTTTGCGCTTTGTCATTTAAATTGACGCAATAGCTGCGCAACGCATCAATGGGTTTGCTTGTCGTTGGATCCGCTGTTTCGCGTGGATTGTCGTTCGGGATGGGCGACGCTTTTGCAGCGCCTTTAACGGGGCGGTCTTCGGACGCGCCTGGGTTTTTCGCAATGCCATGCGAAATAAAATTGACGGCATCGAAACGTGTCATGTCTTGTTCTTGCAAGAAAAACACGGCATGAGATTCGCGCTCCGAGAAAATCGCAATTAAAACATTAGCGCCCGTGACTTCAGTGCGGCCTGATGATTGCACATGGATCGCGGCGCGTTGCAGGACGCGTTGAAACGAGCTAGTCGGTTTCGCTTCGCCTGAATCGCTGATGAGGCCTTCCAGTTCGTTGTCCAAAAATTCCGTCAGTTCCGAACGCAATTCATCTGTGTCGACACCGCAGGATTTCATGACTTGAAGGCTGTCGGTATCGTCCATCAACGACAAAAGTAGATGTTCCAATGTCGCAAATTCATGTTGGCGCGTATTCGCCAAAGCCAAAGCGCGATGCAATGTTTTTTCGAGTTCGGGAGAGAGCATGCGTTTAGTCCTCTTTTTCCATCGTGCATTGCAAGGGATGTTCGTGTTTGCGAGCCAGGGTCATGACTTGGTCAACTTTTGTTTCGGCAACTTCATAGGTGAAAACGCCTGCGACACCGACACCGTCTTGATGGACTTTGAGCATGATATCGGTGGCTTCGGTGCGGTCTTTGCGGAAGACGCGTTCCAATACATAGACGACAAATTCCATCGGCGTAAAATCGTCGTTCAACAAAAGCACTTTGTACATGGATGGTTTTTTGGTTTTGACTTTTACTTTGACAGCCAAACCATCTTCATAGGCCTCATTATTATTGACGGGACGCGCCATCATTGTGGTGCGCTTTTGCGTCATTCTGAAATCGCCGCCATAGATTGTGGTCATCGTGCTCGCCCGTGAAAATCGGTCATCTGTCTTACCTCTCTACTGTGGCGGTTTCGCCTAAAGAAAGGGTAAAACAGCTTACCAGTATAAGACAAGGATTTTAAGATCTCGTTAGGGAGATTCTGTGGAATCACACATTTCGGTCGCTTTATTCCATCGCCCGCCTTGGTCGAGGCAAGAATCGATGCGCAAAAAGGGTGTTAAAGCGAAAGATCCGACTAAAAGGACAAGCCCCAAAGCAATGCATACAGCAAAACGATTTTTCCAGGAAAAAGATTTCAGAAGGCGATAAATTTTTTTGGCTAGAACAATCGCGCCGACTATACATGATGCCGCGAGATAGAAAACGCCAAC
>JANODM010000222.1:0-12997 GCA_031412695.1 Alphaproteobacteria bacterium | reverse complement strand
CATGGTGGAAAGCGCCTTTACTTCCGCAAGCTGCGGTTATCCGCGCTTTAATATCGAACAGGTTTCAGAACACGGCATGCGCATCAGCCTGGCCGTCTCTGTCTTTTCAATGGAGCTTCTTCAGGTGTCGCTTGAAGATCGTCATCTGGTTATTCGCGGCCGCCACGAAGAAGATGAGACGAACCGCGTCTTCCTGCATCGCGGTATCGCCACGCGTCAATTCCAACGCGTATTTTTATTATCCGACGAAATCGAAATCAAAGGCGCCCATTTGGACAACGGGTTGTTGCATGTCGATCTGTTCCGCCATATTCCTGAAAAAAAGATCCAAACCATCGCGATTCAACCGGGCAACAAGTTGAAAAACAAAGCCGTCGAAATAGATGGTAAAGCGGAAGGGATTTCCGGAGTGTCTAGCCCCGACTTGGCACGGGACGTGCAAGAGTAAGGGGCAGAATTAAGGCTTCGGATTTAAGGGAAAATCATGACATTGGATGAAAAAAACACCTATTTGAAGGGCTTGGACCCTGTCGCTTTCAAAGATCTGGGTGCGATGCATGTGGCCTATGTCCGCGAGATCGACTGGTTAGGTGGCAAACATTTCGCCGTACACTCGGCTGATGGGTCACCGTTGACCATCGTGTCCTCACGCGATTCGGCCATGACTTTGATCCAAAGCAGCGACATGGAAGCGATTTCGCTTCATTGATTGCGTATCTTAGAACGATACTTTGATCCCCGCAAATATGCTTCGGCCTTCACCCGGATAAAACACGGCCGTATTGGCGATGCCTGCATTGGTGATGGCGGAATAATTCGACACGTAACGCTTGTCCAATACATTACGCGCATCGGCGAATAATTCGACACCGTTTCCGATATTATACGTGGCACCGATTCCCAACACCGCATAGCCGGGTGCACGCACCGTATTCGCGTGATCAATAAAACCGCCATCGGGCGTGATTTCAATATTCGGCGTCAC
Source organism: Alphaproteobacteria bacterium (assembly GCA_031412695.1). Taxonomy (GTDB): domain Bacteria; phylum Pseudomonadota; class Alphaproteobacteria; order Micavibrionales; family SZUA-601; genus JAQGJA01. Next base: position 12,012 of record JANODM010000222.1, on the reverse strand, counting down.
CGACCATTCGGTTCCGTGCTTATAGCGTAATTCGGCGCGGTATTGCTGCAATGGTACGCCCGCGATACGGTTGCTTGCATATTGCGCATCATCGTTGAAACGAAAATCATTCACCGTATACACCTGGCGCAGCATTACTTTGTCACGCGGTAAAAATCCGCGCCCCAAATCCCAATCGAAACCCGCTTCAATTCCTTGGTGAATCGTGTGTCCCGCGTTAAAGACACTGGCCGGGGTATTCGGCGTGACGACGAAATTCAATAATTCGTTTTCAAGCCGCGCGTGATACGCCGTCACATCCCATGCGAATTGGGCGTGATTGCCGCGTGTGCCGAATTCCGCCGTCCATGCGGTTTGCATCTCTAACGGTACGAAACCGACAATGGGCGTCTGCACCAATTCGGAAAATGTCGGAGCCTCCGAGCTTCGCGCCACATTGGCAAAAAATTGTGCCGACGGATTAAAGTCGTAAATCATGCCCAATTTCGGATTAATCGCGTTGAACGACGCATCGTCATTCGCAGCCGCGTTTAAATTATTTTTGAAATCACGCTTGGCATGTACGAATTGCGCGCCGGTTACAACGGCAAATTGTGACGTCGCATAAAATTGATTTTCGGCATTCAGAGCAATTTGCGCGGCGCGTTGATCGCTGTCGCCTGTTTTTGCGCCGCGCGAACCGAACGAATTGGAAAAATTCTTGGCGTTGATCTTGCCGATTTTACCATGCAACCCGATCTGATAGTCATTACGGTAGCCGCCCACATCATAATGACCTTTCAGGCGCACAAAGGATCCGTAATCACGGCTTTCTTGATCGACGACGACCACAATCGGATGAAACAAATCCTTGAACGCGGTATAGGCTCCGACTTCCACTGTTTTATCACCGAATTGCATCGTCGTTTTATTCGCCAGACGCACCGATTTGATATCGCGTGCATAGTCATTCGTTTTGTTGATCGCAGGGGCCATTTGCGGACTATCCAATGCTTGACGCAAGGTCAGCGTGCCGGGCACTTCCTGTTGTAAATTATTATAGCCTGCGTAAAAACGCGTCTCGACCGTGTCGGATAAACGAAATCCGACATTGCCGTTCAACCGCGCTTTGTCTTGGCGGCTTTGATCGCGGTACCCGTCGCTGTGCAGGGCGGTCGATGCGATATAAAAATCCGTATCGCCGATGACACGTGCGGCCGACAAATGCGTTTTGACGGTGCCAAAACTGCCTGCTTCAAGACGAAACAAATTGCGCTGTTCTGCTGTATGACCTGTCGGCGTAACCACATTAATGGCACCACCCAATGAGGATGCGCCGTAACCCCATCCATTTGCGCCTTTGTAAATCTCGACGAAACGGCTGGTCAACGGATCCAATTCCTGGAAATCACCGCCATCATCCGATAAATTAATCGGCACACCATCCTGTAACAACGTGATGCCGCGCAAATGGAATCCGCGTCCCAAGCCTGATCCTCGGATCGACAGACGCGCCTCTTCGCCATAGCGGTTTTCAACGAACACGCCTGGCGTTGCCGATGCGATATCCTTGAGCGATTGTGCGTAACCGTTTTTATAACGTTCGGCGGGAATCAAATCAACCGCGCCTGGAATACGCGATAATTCATATTCTTTTTGCATGATGCTGGGGGCTGTCGGCGATCCACTCAGAGGATTAGTGACGAGATCAAAAAATGATGCACCGACGGGGGATGTGACGCGTCCTTGATTAACTTCGACCAGTGGGTCAGCGACAGAAACAGTGGAAAAAACACATAAGAGAAAAATGCCACAAGCGACACGATGAAAATGGACACAAGCCATATAGATACTTTCGAAAAAATAAAATCTATCCGCACTAAAGCGGATCTAAGGTTTTATTTAAACGAAACGAGGCGGCGCACGCGGTGACGAAGGTGAATAAGTGCGACGACGCGCTAGTACGAATTCACGGCGCGACGTGATAAACGCTGTTGCTATCACCAGTATAACGAAAACAAAATCAGGGCTGGCAACATGCATCGGATGAACCGAATTCAAACTGAAATCGCACAATTTGGCGGCATCATGCGATGTAACGGGTGTTTTTTGAAACGGATTATACGCGTCATCCGCAGGAATTGACGCGGCACCTTGTGCGGTGCAAGTAACCAATTGAAATGCGTTATCGCCATTGAAATTCGGCATGTACCCGACAGGTACCAGTGCGCGCAACAACACGGCCATCAAAGCCGCCATCATAAACCACGACGTGATTGTCTTTTTGCGCATACAGACTAGATAGACTTAAAATCAAATCTGTGCAAGTTTCGTCTTGTAATAACGAAGGAGAATTTTCATGCGCGTCACCTCTTACGGCCATTCTGCTTTTATGATCGAAGTACAGGGTGCAAAACTATTACTGGATCCGTTCATCACGGGCAATCCGTCCGCGCCAAATATCGACATCAACAGCCTGAAACCGGATTATATTTTGATCACGCATGGCCACGGTGACCATATCGGCGATGCCGAAACGATTGCGAAAAACACGAACGCTCCGATTATCAGCAATTATGAAATCGTATCCTGGTTCGCCGATAAAGGCCTTACCAACGGCGTTGGTTTGAATTTAGGCGGCGGCGTCGATTTGCCCTTCGGACGCGTGCAGCTTGTTCCTGCATGGCATTCATCTACCTTGCCTGATGGAAAAAATGGCGGCACGGCCGGCGGATTTATCGTCACGCACAAAAATGGAACATTTTATTTCTCAGGCGATACCGCGTTATTCCAGGAAATGAAACTCTTTGGCCGTCGCCACAAAATCGATGCTGCGTTTTTATGCATGGGTGATCATTTCACGATGGACATGGTCGATGCGGTACATGCGGCAGAATTCTTAGGTACAGACACGGTAGTCGGGATGCATTACGACACGTTTGAGCCCATCACCATCGACCGCGACAAAGCGCAGGAATTATTCAAATCAGCGAATAAGAAATTGATTCTGCCGATTGTTAATCAGGCGTTCGAGATTTAAATTATTCCGCAGCCTTCGCAAAGACAGGCTCCGCCAATATATCAGCCAAGACGACCCATAAATCATCAAAGACTTTTTGCATCTCGCGCAGACCTTTGTGCGATGCCATAGTTTCTTCGTCCATGAACAATGCTTTGTTCACTTCGATTTGAATCGAATGAAACCCTTGGCGCGGTTTGGCAAAACGTTTGGTCAGTTCAACGCCTTTGTACGGATTATTGATGACGACTTTCAGCCCATGTTTTTCAAACGCCTTTTTCAAAATTTCGCGATAGGCACGGGCGCAGGAATGGCCGTCGTGATCGCCCAAAACGATATCAGGCTGCGGGGATCCATCCGCACCCAGTTGCGGCATCGCGTGCAAATTCACATGCAGAACGCGCCCGAATTCGTCGCGCAACTCTTTCATTGTGCCACCTAAGGTGTCGTAATACGGCTCGTAATAATGTTTGATACGGTGCTGAATTTCGCCCAACGATAACGGCTCGGCATAAACAGGCTGTTGCGGCCACACCAGATAACGGATCAGGCCGATGCCATAGCTGACTCGTTTCGAACGATGCAGCGGCCACGGAATTTCATCGCGGCACATCCCCGGATGCAAATCGGCAATCGACCGATTGAGATCGATATAGGCGCGACTGACCAATGCTTTGAGGAATGTGCCGCCTAATTTAGGCAAGTTCGCGCCGAAGCGATCCAAATACGGCTCCTCGGATTGGCGCAGATCGATGATTGGACAGATGAAATGAAAATCTTCAGGCAATAAACTGCCGGAATGGGGGCTGTCGACGATTAACGGAATGCGCACCGTTTTCGGAACCGCAAGGGTATAAATCGTGTTGTGTTTGACGCTCATGGAATCAGTTTAACAGATGAATGATACTGAGCAAGTTGTCTGCGCATAAATTTTCGCTGTGTCCCGACCGAAGCAGAGGGACCTCATTTAAAAACTTTCATGCGATTTAGATATAAAGGGAGGCCTCTCGACTGCGCTCAAGGCACGACATACCGCTCTTTATCTTGACAACACTGGGTTCTGCCCGCTATCAAAGGGCACCTTTCAGGCCTGAGTGGCGAAATGGTAGACGCGTCAGCTTCAGGTGCTGGTGGCCGCAAGGTCGTGGAAGTTCGAGTCTTCTCTCAGGCACCATTTTTCAAATCGATCCGTCAGATTGATGGTCGAATTCATAAATCCCTAATCTTTTCAGCCTATAAATTTGATTTATTGTCTTCAACTTCAGGTGTCATTGCCCATGTCCGCTTCTTTGCCCGCTCCTAAAATTCATCTACACAAAGGTGATGTTCCCAAAGATTTGAAACTGGGGAACGAAATCGCCGTCGATTGCGAGATGATGGGCTTGCGTATCCCTTATGACCGTTTGTGTTTGGTGCAATTGCGCGGACGCGACACTGATATTCATTTGGTGCAAATCGCCAAAGGCCAAACGGCCGCACCGCATTTGAAAAAATTACTCGAAGACGAAAACGTCATGAAAATTTTTCATTTCGCACGCGCAGACATCGCATGGCTGATGGAATGGTTGGACATCGATATCGATACGGTGTTTTGTACCAAGATCGCATCGAAACTGGTGCGTACTTATGGCGATCGTCACGGCCTCAAAGAGGTCACGCGCGAAGTCACGGGCATCGATCTAAACAAGCAACAAGCCATCACCGATTGGGGCGTGGAAAATTTGACCAAAGAACAATTGGAATACGCCGCGTCCGATGTGTTGCATTTACATGTGATCAAAGATCATCTCGAAGCGATGCTGAAACGCGAAAACCGTTTCGAACTAGCGCAAGCCTGTTTTGATTTTCTGCCCATTCGCGCGGCTTTGGATTGCCTGGGTTGGGAAGATAACGATATCTTCGCGCATAGCTAAGCGCGATTAAACCGGGGCTGGAGCCGTTCCCCACATGATGTTGTTGTCAGTATCATAGGGCGGGCAATGCCGAGCCATTTCTTCCCGCACCGTTTCAGCATTTACTTGACCCGTATACATTGGTTTGGCATGACCCAGACTTGCATCGCATACCATCATCAAAGACACCGTGTTACGCATGAATTTATAGGCGATTAAAGGCAACATCGGTATTCTTTCTGCAAGGACGCACTGGCGCCGGAAATAAAATCGGCATGGTTTGGTGCGATAGGGTTAAGCACGGCTGATTCTGGTCACACGCATATTCATACCCCAAAACTTAATATTATGTCAATAATAAAAATCCATTTTGGGCGGTTTATCTGGTTTTAGGGGGGTTTGTCGTGCTATAATCATGTTATCATGATGTATTAAATGCTGGACTTATTACCATAACTTTGGTAATCTCCCTCTTTCTAAAGACTAAACCACATTCAAAAACCTGGGCAAACCCGTTTATGACTGCGACGCAACGCAAACAAAGCACTGATTTAGGTAAAGATTCAATACATATCGACGCGGACATCACAGCCGGACGCGATACGTTGCGTCTGGAGTCGGCTGCGTTATTAAAACAAGCTGATCAATTGGATGGGAATTTCACGGCCACCGTCGACGCCATTGCTGCCGCGACACGCGACAATAAAGGCCGCGTCATCGTCAGCGGCATGGGTAAAGGCGGTCATGTGTGCCGCAAGATCGTCGCCACATTCGCGTCCACTGGCACACCCGCCTATTTCGTACACCCCGCCGAGGCCAGCCATGGCGATTTAGGTATGATTACCGAAAACGATGTCGTTTTGGCCTTGTCGAAATCGGGTGAAACATCCGAATTGCGCGACCTGATCAATTACTGCAAACGCTTTTCAGTCAAATTAATTGCGATGACGCAAAATGTCGATTCCACTTTAGGCCGCCAAGCCGACATCGTCTTGCCGATCTGTGACGCAACAGAGGCCTGCCCCAACCAACAAGCGCCGACCACGTCGACGACGTTGATGATGGCCCTTGGGGATGCGTTGGCGATTGCGTTGATGAAACGCCGCGGTTTCTCACCCAATGATTTCCGTCAATACCATCCGGGTGGCAAATTGGGCGGCCAACTCTTGGGTGTTGCATCTGTGATGCATCAAGGCGACGCATTACCCGTCATTCGCGAAACCGTATCGATGTCGGACGCGCAAAACACTATGTCATTGAAAAACTTTGGTTGCGCCATTGTCGTCAATGATAAAAACGAATTGACGGGATTCTTGTCGGATGGCGATATTCGCCGTCATTTATCGCCTGATTTATTGAATAAAAAAGTGACCGATATCATGGGGCGCAATCCGCGCACCATTGCGGATGATGCTTTATGCTCGGCAGCATTAGCGGTGATGAACCAGCATAATATCACGCAATTAATCGTAACGAACGGTCAAACCCCCGTCGGATTATTGCGCTTACACGACATCATGCGCGCAGGAGTGGCGTAAACCATGCGCGGCTACACACGCTATGTGAACTTCATGCGCGGCTTGTTGCCGCTAATCGCCCTACTCACCTTGGGCGTCGTGATCGCGTGGCCATTAGTCAATGAATGGAAGACCGAACAACTAGCGGCGTTGCGCGGCAAAGGGTTGACCGCCGATGACATCGCTTTGACAATGCCGGCCGCTGGACAGCCTGCGCAAATCCAAGTCATGAAACCGGAATTCACGGGCCGCGATGAACAAGGCCGCCCCTATCAAATTACCGCGTCACGTGTGTTGCAAGATGTCCAAGTTGCAAAAACTCAAACCGGCATCATGCATTTAGAAAATCCGACGGCGAAAATGACATTGGATAATACGACACGCGAAATCGTGACCTTGAAGGCTGCGCGCGGCGTATATGATCCGCAAAAACAAACCTTGACCTTGGATGACAATGTCGTCCTGACCCATAGCGATGGTTACGCGTTGAATATGAATGATTTGTTCGTCGATCTGGTCAAAGGCCTGAGTTCGACGCAACGTCGCGTATCAGGTGTCGGCCCGATGGGAAGCCTGGAGGGTGATTCCATGGAGTTGCGCGACAAGGGCAATCATATTATCCTGCACGGCAAGAGCAAAGTCGTTTTGACCCCGCAAAAATCCTAAAAAGATTTGGAATTCCTTCGTGCGTTTTCTTTTCCTCCTGTTATGCGTCCTCAGCCCGTCCGTTTTCGCGGCGTCGCCGGTTGCGAATAATAACGCATCAGAACCTGTCGCCATCGAAGCCGATACGCAATTGGAATGGCTGAAAGCGGATAATAAATTCCGCGCGACAGGAAATGTTGTCATCACCCAAGGCACGACATCGATCAAAGGCGATAACGCCGAAGCGTTATACGACGCAGCCAAAGGTCCCTCGGCGTTGACCGAGATGATCGTCACCGGAAATGTTATCATTAAATCAGACGACAATACCGCCACAGCCGAACAAGCGACGTATAACACCATCACACAAATCGCAACCTTACGCGGTAAACACATCGTACTTACCACACCCAAAGCAAGTGTGACGGCCCAAAGCGGGATGGATTACGATGTCGCCAATCGCAAAGTCACCTCAAAAGGCCCCAGCGTCGTCACGCAAGGGACAGACAAAATTCAATCCGACCAATTGACCGTGTGGTTGACCGAAAAAAATGAAATGAAACGCGCCGAAGCGCGCGGGCACGTCATCATCACGCAAAAAACCGCTGATGGCACGAATATCGCACAAGCCGAGCGCGGCGATTACGACGCAGTAGGCAAACAAGCAACCTTGACGGGTAATGTAAAATTGACTCAAGGACAAAATCACATGCAGGGCGATGCCGCCACCATTAATCTGGCCACGGGTTACAGCTCGTTGAAAAACAATGCAGCAACAGGCGGACGCGTCCGGGCAATTTTCAACCCTGAGGGCAGCGATAATAAAATGCCGACGCTGAAAACTGCTTTGCCGAACGTCACCCCGAAAGAAAATTTCGAACAACCTTTTGTTACGGGGCGATAACGCACATGTCGAATGTCACACCCATAATCGGTCCTTCATCCAACAAAGCGTTGGACAATTTGCGTGCCAAGCCCGGCCTAGTCGTGCAGCATCTGGCCAAGCATTATCAAAAACGTCCCGTCATTCGCGACGTGTCGCTGACACTGAAACGCGGCGAAGCCATCGGTTTGTTGGGTCCGAACGGCGCGGGCAAAACCACGTGTTTCTATATGATCTCGGGTTTGATCCGCCCAGATTCAGGCAAGATTCTATTGGACGATCAAGACATCACCTATTTGCCGATGTACCGACGGGCCCGTCACGGCATCGGCTATTTGCCGCAAGAAATTTCGATCTTTCGTGGCATGACGGTGGAAAACAATATCATGGCCGTGCTGCAAGCATCTGAAGAAGATCCGACGCGACGTGAGCAAAAATTGGAATCATTACTGGCGGAATTTTCGATCACGCATTTACGTTATGCTGCTGCCCTATCGTTATCGGGCGGTGAGCGTCGCCGTGTGGAAATCGCGCGCGCGTTGGCGGCCGAGCCGGAATTTATTTTGCTTGATGAACCATTAGCAGGGATTGACCCGATTGCCGTCAGTGATATTCGCGGCCTGATCGGTCATCTGAAAAAACGCGGTATCGGCGTGTTGATCACCGATCATAATGTTCGTGACACCTTAGATGTCGTGGATCGCGCGTATATTTTACATGGCGGCCAAGTCTTGATGGAAGGCACGCCGTCTGAGATCATCGGCAACCAAGAGGTTCGCCGCGTGTATTTAGGCGATCAGTTTAAGTTGTAGAAAATTCAAGCAACGTGTTGCTGTTGCTGTCGGTCATGACGCGCGACAAAGCCTGTATGACGCAATGAATGGCCTAGCATCATATCAAGCGCGTCCATGTTATATTGATGCGCGCGCGTCAAATGCTCGCCTTGCATATCATGCTTGGCGCCCTGGATTTCATACAATGTTTTATGCGTGAGCGCTCCTGCCAATTCGCGGATCTGATCAATCGGAGCCAAAGGATCTTCGGTGCCGTGAATCAAGACGACAGGGCAGGCAACGTTGGGCGCTATGTTTTTGACAAGATCGTTTTTAGGATCGGAAAAATGTGTATAAACTTCATACGGCAATTTGCATCGATGACCGCCGATCGGCGCGGTATAATAACCAAAGGTGCGCCACGCGGGCAGGCGTCCTATTTTTTTCAATGCCCGTTGAAACATATCTGCCTCAAGCGGACGTACGACGGTGGAATTAGCGACGATGCCTTTGAATTTTACGCTGTCGGGTTTTGCCGAATAAGCAAGAACACCGTGCGCCGTATAACTGAAATTCAGCGCGACGATATTGTCAGGATCAACGGAACGATGGCCAGCAGCAAATTCGGCAGCACAGCGCACATCATTGATCATGTTTTGCGGTGTTAAACCACTGGTGTCAGGAGTAACAGGATGCGCCCCACGCAAATTATACGCAAAAACGTTATATCCAGCAGATGTAATGAGACCCACGCTTTCCATGACATGCGGACCGTCTTTGGACCCGCCCAAACCGTGACCGACAATAACGGTGGGGCGCGACTCTCGAGGGTCAACGCCGTCAGGATAATGAAACGTCGCTTTTAATTTGTGCGGCTGGCCGTTCGAGAAGTAAGTATCTTTGGAAAGCATTCCACACCGTTTTTTATTTTATTATTTGCTTTTGTGAAGACATTATACTTGATTTTGGACCCCAAAAACAAACAGATTATTACTTTTCATCCATAAATGCCTGTTGCAGGTGCTAAGCTACTTGTAATGTTAAACCCGGATCAAATGCGGTCACAAAAGCGTTACCTGCGATTTTAGCCATGTGATCCAACTGGTTATCTTTGAAATCATGCGTTGCACCCGGTATGATTTCTAAATGCACGCGGCTTTTCTTCGGAAATGCATCACGCAATTTCTTTAATTCTTTGAGCGACGCCAATTCGTCTTTATCACCTGCAATAATTGTGACGGGCGGCGTAATATGCGGCGCAGCCGTTTTGCAAAGATTCATTTCGCGCATTTGTTCGCGGAATTGTTGCGATACATGCAAATCAAGCCCCGGCAGTTTGATCTGTACCACTTCGTCCAAGCCCAATTGCGCCAGTTTTTTTCGCTTCATGAAAAGTTTGAGATCGACGATGATATTGACGATATCACGTGGTTTCGGCACAGGGGCGTGCAACACCAACGCCTGTAATTCATCCGCTTTTTCAGAGGCGGCATATTCCATCAATGCATTCGCAGAAAAACTGGTGCCGAAGGCAGCGCGGCGCTTGGGGTTGACCCCCGGTAATGTGTTTGAAAACTCAACCATTGTTTTCCAATCGTTACGCGCAATTTTCGGCGTCAAATCGCCTAATTTTCCTTCGGATTGGCCGCATCCCGTCAAATCGAAACTCAAAGTCGCCATTCCCATGGTATGACTGACCTGTGCAACTTTTTGAATATACGGGCGGTCTTTGTCACCGCCATAACCATGACCCATGATGACCAGATCATGCCCAAGCTGTGCATCAACAGGATAGGCATAGCGATACGCTAATTTGCGCCCCTTATCATTTATCACTGATCCGTACCGCGTTGTTACATCCACAGCCATCACACACACCTTTTTCGTTTTCTTTTGCCGCCACCTTACCGTGATATCCGTTTGATTTGCCATTGGTTTATTTTTCAAAAAGCGTTCGAAATCACGCGGATTTTTTTGACTTTTCAACGGCCATACCCTATACTAAGAAACTTGACACGGTTTTTCTCCCTCATTCTCTTTTGTTTTGTCCTGATCGGTTTTACGCCGATGGCCTGGGCGCAAAACATCATCCGCGACGCCGAGATCGAAAATGATTTGCGCGATATCGCCGATCCTATTTTTCGAAGTGCCGGATTAAACCCCGATCAGATCCGTCTGATCGTAATCGGCGACGATACGCTGAATGCATTTGTCGGCGGCGGACAAAATCTCTTTATCTACACGGGCCTGATTCTGGATGCGAAAAACGTCGGCGAATTGGGCGGCGTTATCGCACACGAAGCCGGTCACATGGCGGGCGGGCACCTTATTCGCATGCGCGACGCGATGGAGCGCGCCTCGGTCGAAAGCATTTTTGCAACCTTGGCTGGGATTGCGGTCGGCGTTGGTGCGGGCGACAGCAATGCAGGGGTGGCCACTGCTTTAGGCGGATCGCAATTCGCGCAACGTCGCATGCTGATGCACAGCCGTACGCTGGAAAGTTCGGCGGATCAATCGGGTATGGCGACGATTGAACGTTTAGGGTATTCGTTGACGGGCATGTATAATTTTCTGGAACGTCTGTCAGGCCAGGAAGTCTTACCGGAATTGCAACGCAGCGGGTATATCCTGACGCACCCGTTATCGCGTGAACGGATGCAAGCGGTCGCCTCCTATGTTGCTAAAAGTCGTAACAAAGATCAGCCCTGGCCCGAAGAATGGAATCAAAAATTCTTGCGCTTACAGGCGAAAATCTTGGCGTATACGCAACCCTCTCGTGCGTTACAAAAATATGGAAGTGATAGTAATGCGACTGGAATTTACGCACGCGCCATCGCGCAGTATCGTCAAGGCGATATTCCAAAAGCCCTGACCGGCATCAATGCGCTGATCGCAGCCGAGCCGGATAATGCTTATTTGCACGACACCAAAGGCCAGATTTTATTCGAGCAAGGCCGCAACACAGAGGCCATCGCGTCCCATCGCAAAGCGGTCGCGCTGGCGCCTGATGCGGCGTTAATTCATTTGTCCTTGGCCCAAGCCTTGTTGCAAAATCAAACAGGACCGACGGCAGATGCCATCATGCATTTACAACGCGCCCGGCAAGGCGGCGAACGCAATACGCCATCCGTGTATCGTTGGCTGGCCGTCGCCTATGGCCGCAGCGGGGACGAGGCCCAAGCAAAATTAGCCTTGTCCGAAGAAGCGTTGCTGAAGGGCGATTACGGATTTTCAATTCAACAAGCCGAATTGGCGAAAAAATTAGTCGCCCGTGACCCCAGCGCCGTGCAGCGTGCCGATGATT
>JANODM010000221.1:0-2214 GCA_031412695.1 Alphaproteobacteria bacterium | reverse complement strand
GCCACGGCAATCGGTTTGTCGTACCCTGAGTCCAGACCTGCGGGGATAATAAAGATTTGATAGGCCAAAAAAGCGGCAACTGCAACAACCACTAATGAAATCAATGCTATAACAGGACCCTTGCTACTTGATTTGCGACGGTCGCCCGATTCCAACCCGGCGAATTCATTGTCTGAATTATCGTCCGCGGATAATGGCACATCGTTGTTGTAGGGATCGTCCGTCATAACCAGCCTCGTCTATAGAATGATCAAGTCTATTCCTAGCATCTCAGCCCTTAACAAAAATTCAAGAGCCTTGTTTTTGCAATCGATTAACTGGCCGCGTAATAAGGCCGAACGACGTCGCCAGGGTCGGCGGCCAACCCTAAAGCGGCAATTGCCGCCAAACTTGGTTCCGTAATTGGAGCAACAACAATACCCAAAAGGGTCAATGTATCAACGGCCGCAGGAGATAAAACGCCTGCTACCAACACATCATCAAGCTGTCGGATCCTATCCGCCAATTCGGAATCAAGGACGGAAATGATTCCGGTTTTTTGATCACGGCATTCAAAAAAACTTTCGCCGCGTTTAACCGCAACCAACGCCGTTTTATTTTTACGATCAGGGTAAGCCGTATTCATATCCCAATAAATTGCATCATTCGTCAACACGCCGACTAATGGCGTTTGGTGCACCAAAGCTAAACCACGCGCAAACGCGATTCCGACGCGTAATCCCGTAAAACGTCCAGGGCCGATGGTGACAATAATTTTGCTGATATCCGCAAGCGTCATGTTTTTCGTTGCGAATAATTTTTCTGTCATCGACGCCAAGACGCGGTCATGTTGCCCGCCGCTACCAACACGATCTTCGGCAATGATCATGCCATCTTGCACCAAAGCGACCTGGCACGTTTCAAATGCCGTATCGATCACCAACATAAATGCGGAATTATCTTGAGATTTATTGGACGGCACGGACTTCGGTCACTTCAGGCACGTAATGACGCAGCATATTTTCAATGCCTGCTTTTAATGTCATCGTCGAGCTGGGGCAGCCTGCGCACGCACCGCGCATTTGCAGCATGACAATTCCATTTTGAAAATCGACAAACTGAATATCGCCGCCATCCATCGCGACAGCAGGACGGATACGCTTATCCAACAAATCGACGATTTTTTTGATGATCGGGTTGCTGAGATCGGCATCGCCATGCGCCGCTTCTTTTTGCGTTACATCCGTAAACAATTGCGGATCGACTTGTGAGAAATGATCCATGACCAAACCCAAAATAACCGGCTTGAGAACCGCCCAGTCTTTGTCATCCGATTTCGTCACCGAAATGAAATCATGGCCGTAAAACACGCCCTGCACACCGTTCAAGCGGAATAATTTCTGGGCGAAGGGGGAATTTTGCGCATCACCAACATTGCGGAAATCCGCTGTGCCGTGAGTCATTACCACTTCACCCGGCAGAAACTTTAGCGTACTTGGGTTTGGGGTGGTTTCCGTTTGTATAAACATTTCTTATAATCCTCAGAGCGTGGGCAATTAGTCGCCGCCGCCAGTTTTTTGCCCGGCATAAACAAGACGACAAGCGGTTCGTGCCAATGAATGTTATATTCTTTGGTTTCCATGAAATCGCGGTAATAGCCGCGGATATTACGGGCATATTGCGGCGAGAATTGCACGGATTCGGTAATCTGTCCGAAATCGGCGGCGTGTTTTTCAAAGCTTTCGATCGTCGACGAGCAATGCACCATCACCTGCATATCACCGTAAATCGTAGCCGTTACCCAGGCGCGCTTGCGGATACCGGGCTCGACGGTTTTGTCGATGTAATCGACCAAGGTGTAACGCGCATCGCTTGCGCCCAAACCACCGTAATTATCGTAATAAAAATACAGATCGTCGTAATTGGCAACGGCTTGTTCCCAGAAATCCCATTGAATTTCTTGGGCGATGATATCGGTCAAATAATCGCGAGGATAGATCACAAAGCGGCGATCTTTTTTCACATAGACCGAACATTGCGCTTCGTCCGCTCCGGGCGCCAACACTTTGATGCGGCCGTCGGCAGGCAAACCGCCCTGCTCTTTCCACAAATCGGGAAAAGCGAGGGTGAATTTATAATCGGCATCCTTCCATGCGTAATAACGCGCATGTACGGGCGTTGCCGCTGTCAGGACCAGGAAGGCTGAAAAAAGAAGAGCTGAAAGACGCAAAGCGG
>JANODM010000220.1:0-6595 GCA_031412695.1 Alphaproteobacteria bacterium | reverse complement strand
CCAAATACCGTCCGACATATCCAATTCCGAAAATGATGATTTTGTTGGTCATGCGTTGAGAGTATTGCCCAAAAATCGTTAGGATAAAACCGTTGTTTTTAATTACTTTATTGTTTAATATCAATAAATTATACGATTTTTGTTGCTATCACGCGTTTGGTCCTGTAGAAACACCCTTGAGTTTAGATTGACTCATGCACGTGCAGTGGCCGATAAACATCGGCTGAGCCAGACCATCGGCTTTTTGAAGCGGAACACCACCGCCTTTTGTTTTTGCGTTTGTAGAAGAGTCTTAGAAGCGGCGTCCCGTAATACGTTACGGACAAGTCGTTTGCTGCGCTCGTCTTGAAACACACAAACGAAAGAAAAGAACACACATACAATGACACAAAATTTTGACAATTTCGGCTTGCCCGAAAAGCTGTTGCACGCCCTTAACCGCATGCAATTCACGACACCAACACCCATTCAAATGCAGGCAATTCCGTTTGCCATGCAAGGCCGCGATATTTTGGGATCCGCTCAAACCGGCACCGGCAAGACGGGTGCGTTCGGTATTCCGCTTATTGCTCGATTAATTGAAAGCCCACAGGCGGCTGCATTGATCATGGCGCCGACACGCGAATTGGCCGCTCAGGTCATGGCTAATTTGCAGCAAATGATTCCATTGCCGACATTAAAGACGGCGTTGTTAATCGGTGGCGAATCCATGCCGAAACAATTCAAACAATTGGAACAGCGTCCACGTTTGATTATCGGCACACCCGGTCGTATCAATGACCACCTTGAGCGTGGCACGTTGCGTTTGCAAAATGCTGGCTTTTTAGTCTTGGACGAAATGGATCGCATGTTGGATATGGGTTTCGGCATTCAAATCGAACGCATTATCAAATTCATGCCTGCCAAGCGTCAAACCATGATGTTCTCTGCCACGATGCCGGACAACATTATTAAAGCCGCACAAAAATACCTAACCAAACCCGAGCGTATTCAAGCCGGTTCGACGACGACACCGATGGCGAATATCACCCAAGAGATCATCAATACAACCGACGGCGATAAATACGGTCATTTGATCAAACAATTGGAAACACGTACCGGTTCAGTTATTATTTTCATGAAAACCAAACACGCGACCGAACGTATGGCGACACGTTTGACACGTGAAAATCATCAAGCCGATGCAATTCACGGTGATTTGCAACAACGCCGTCGCGACCGCGTCATTCAAAGTTTCCGCGATAAAAAATTCCGTATCTTGGTTGCAACTGATGTTGCTGCTCGCGGTTTAGATATTCCGCATATCGAACACGTCATCAACTATGACTTGCCGCAAGTGCCCGAAGATTACATTCACCGCATCGGCCGCACAGCCCGTGCAGGCGCCGAAGGGGCAGCCGTCAATTTGATCACGAACGCCGATACGATCAAGTGGCGCGCGATCTATAAATTGATGAACGGTGGAAAAAATCCGCCGGGCGATACGGGATCAAAATCAGAAGGTTCTTCTGCTAAAAAATCGAAACGCTACGGCAGTTCAAACGGTTCGAAATCCGAAGGCGGATTTTCGAAAAAAACAGGCGGCAAAACCGCGTGGTGGGACCGCAAGAACGCCCCGAAAACGGGCGGAGCAGCGCGCAGCGAACGTTCAAGCGACCGTTCGTCAGATGACCGTCCTTCGTTCAGCGACCGTCCGAAGCGTGACTTTAATGATCGTCCAAAGCGTACATTCTCTGATGCGCCGCGTGAAGGAGCTCGTACAGATCGTCCCTCCTTCAGCGATCGCCCGAAACGCAGCTTTTCAGATGCGCCGCGCGAAAGCACACGTTCTGACCGTCCGTCATTTAATGATCGTCCAAAACGTGCGTTTTCCGATGCTCCACGCGATGGTGCACGCGGAGATCGTCCTTTCCGTGATCGTCCGGCGGCCACTAGCCGCCCGGCCGGAAGTGCCTCGAAGCCAGGGGCATCATTTCCGAAAAAACCAGGCGCTAAAAAGACCGGTCGTCCTTTTGCAGCAGGCAAACCCGCTCGATCTTTTGCACGCTAATCTGTGTTTATTGAATTTACAGCCGATCTGCAAAGATCGGCTGTTTTTTTATTGAGCAAATTTCATGGGTTTAAAACAGCCTAAACAAGCATCTGGTTTTGGCCATACCGCTTCAATCGTAAACCCAATCTTAATTTCGTCACAAAGTGTTTGATTTGAATCGGGATTTCGGGGTTTTTCAGGTGCTGCAAGGGCGTAAATTTACATGAATCGTAAGGCTTTGGAGTCACACTGATACCATAAGGGGATATTGTTTTAGGAACAGGGCTTTGACGCACACGATCAACCCGTTTCAGAAAATGTTTGAGGGAGCTGTTTTTGCTTCACTTTCGGGTTTTCTGTTTGTCAGCACGGCTCTTGCCGGGCCAAATGGTGCCCAAATTGAATCTGGGACAGGCACGATTGACGGCCAAGGTACAAACAACGTCGTCATTCACCAGCAAACAGGTCGGATTGTTATCAACTGGGCGGATTTCAATTCGGGCGTCGGTGACAGCGTCGAATTCAAACAGCCCGACACGAACGCGTTGGCAGTCAACCGCATCAATAACGGCACGCCGACCGAAATCTTAGGATCGTTGCGCGCGAATGGTCAAATCGTCGTTATTAATCCGAACGGCGTCATTTTAGGAAACAGTGCAAAAGTCGATGTGAATAAACTGGTATTGTCGACGGCGGATATCGCAACCGTCAATGCGATGAACGATGATCGGTTGGTGTTTGACAAACCCGGTAATGCGAATGCGAAAATTATTAATCGTGGTGCGATTACAGTAGGACAAGCAGGCTTGGTCGGCTTTATCGCGCCGCACGTTGAAAATAACGGCACTATTGACGTTAAACTCGGCAAAGCGCATTTAGCATCGGGCAGTACGTTTACTTTGGACCTTGCAGGAGACGAGCTGGTCAACATCGCAGTCTCGGACGATGTGGTCAAACAACTGGCCTTGAATGCTGGACACATCAAAGGCAATCAGATCAATATCACAGCAGCGCAAGCGCGTAACGCTGTTGACCGTTTAATCGTCAATACGGGTGTGATCGAAGCGACCAGCGTCTCACAAAAAGGCGGACGTATTATCTTGGGCGGTGATGACGTACATGTGGTGAATACAGGCATGATAAAAGCGTCCGGTAAATCAGGCGGTACGGTTAAAATCAAAGCCAAGCAAGTCTTGCTGGATGGCATGATTGCCGCCACAGGTGAAACGCAAAGCGGCAATATCACCGTCGAAGCTACCGAGATGCTAGCCGTATCTTCTCGCAACATCACGGACGTGTTCGGAACCAAGGCAGGCGATATCATGCTGCAAAGCCCGTGGCTGTATACGGCGGGTACGTATCTAGCACAAAGCAGCAATGATGCAGGCGGTAAGATTCAGCTTTTAGGCGATCATCTGTATCTAGCAGGTCAAAGCTATATCAATGCTAGCGGCGCATTGGGTGGCGGTCATATCTATGTTGGCGGAGACTTCCAAGGTCAGGGCGATATGTACCGGGCTACCACTACGTCCGTCGAGCGCAACGCGTTGATCGTGAATGACGCAACACAAAGCGGACAGGGCGGTCAAACGATTTTCTGGGCGGATGATACGACCGAGTTTTTCGGCACGATCTTGGCGCGTGGTAAAGGACAAGGGCGCGGCGGCTTTACGGAAGTATCTGGCAAAGAACGTTTGAATTTCGATGGCCAAGTCGACCTAACCAGTGAGAGTGGAATCAAAGGCGAGCTTCTCCTCGATCCTGCGACGATAACTGTCTACGGAGGTTTCACGCCGGACTATGTTTCCACAGATGGTACGATTAATTTAGCATCGAATTTAAATGTATGGTTAGACGCCAGTGATGCGTCCACCATTACGCTGACATACAGCACCGACGCATTATCCGGTGCAACGGCAACAGGAACGTCGGGAACCAATACGATTACGACATCCGTCAATGTGGCCGCTCAGTTACGTGTCGGTGCACGCATTCGTTTGGGCGCATCTGGTGCTGTTACGACTGCTGTTACGATAGGGAGCAACACCTACACGATTGCCTCGATTGCGGGGACAACGATCACGACCGTCGAAACGCTGTCAACGGGATATACGGCGCAAACCTTGAATCGCGGTTTGGTATCGCAATGGGCGGATAAATCAAGCCCCGCGAATAACGCAACGCAAGCCACTGCAAATTTAATGCCTTTATATGTCGACAACGCGATCAACGGACGTTCAACGATTAATTTCAACACTGATTTCATGACGACGGGCGCTTTGGGTGTTGCAGGCAACAGCGCGATGGCGGCCTTCTTAGGCGTTGCTACGGCTGCGTCTACAAACGGCGGCGGCGCTGACGGAGCAGGTAGTTATTTCTGGGATCGTGCACCGGGAAATAATCCACTTTTTGATCTCAAGGTCATCGGCGGCAGATACGCGCTGCAACGTCGCTATGATAACGGTACGGGATTATTGGGCCTCGGCAGTACGACAAATATTTCAACCTTACCGACATTAGTGTCGATCGTGCGTAACCCTGCGGTCAGTATGACGATCAACGTAAACGGATTTGAAGAGGCAACGACAGGGGATACCGGCGCGTTACTAACACCCGATGCTTTTAGATTAGGGGCACATAACAGCGGTAGCGGTGCTTTGAACGCCAATTATATGGATATGATTTTTTATAACAGTAATTTGACCACCGATATGCGGGCGTTGGTCGATCAATATCAATCCGCGAAATGGAATGTCGCGTTAAATGCGCCGGGCACGGGTGCGACGGAAAACGCCCGCGCTACATCGGCAACAGGGTATAACGTGTTCACGACGGATTATCTGGAACGCCTCAGCCAAAGTGCCGATGTGAATTTGTTAGCGACCAATTTGATCACGCTTGATCTCAAAGGCGATAATTTAAACTTGGCGAATGACCGCAATATCAGTTTCACAACCACCAGCGGCAATATCAACAGCGTTTCTAGTGGTACGATTACGACGAACCGCACAGGTCTGGGCGGTAACATCACATTTACCGCAGGCGGTACGGGGAATGTCGATATCGGGAACGTGACATTGAATGCGCAAACTGGCGGTGTCGTGACAGTAAACGCAGGAGGCAATATTTTCCTGGGAGCAGTAACATCGAGCGGCGTTACGGCACAAACGACAGGAGCCGGCAGCAGGATCACGACGAACGCTATTTCCGTCAGTACAGGCAATATTTCGCTAACGGCGGACGATGTCGCGATCAACGGTAATTTATCGGGCACCGGCACGCTGACCTTGCAGCCGAATGCGACGAACCGTGTCGTCAATATCAATAACGGCACGGATAATGGGTCGACGTTTCATCTCGACACGTCGGAAATCGGACGTTTGGCGGAAGGATGGTCACTGATTAATTTGGGTCGTACGAATGGAGCAAATGATCTGTTTATCGGATCAGCAACGTGGACTGATCCGGTTCATTTACGCAATGCTTATCGCATTTCGGTTTTAGGTGCTCAAACGGGTACGGATGACACGTCCTTCATCTTCGGCACTGCGGGTGCATGGACCGATTTATTTGCAACGATTTCAACCGATGCGCAGAATGTGGATTTCAGCCCAAGCACCTATGTTTGGGTTGGATCGACGGCGGGCGGCACCGTCAACAGCACGGGCGGCGATATTCTATTCAACCGTATTTTATCGCAAAATAATGGCAGTATGTCGATTAATTCCAGCGGTGGTGATATTGCTATCGCTGATACGATTTATGGCGGCGCAGGTGCGGGACGTACCTATGCGTTTAACGCAGCCGCAGGTAACGTTACCTTCGGTAATACGGTCAATGCAGCCGCTCATATCACTGCATCGGGTGTCGATTTAAATCTGCTAAGTGCATGGGGCGGTACGACGGCGTTGGGGAATGTGTCGTTGACGGCGGCCAATGCGCTGTCCTTGCCGGATATTCGTGCGCAAGCAATCTTTGCGCAATCAGGTGCGGGCACGGATATGACATTGACGGGTGCATTGAACGCATTAGGTGGCGGTAATTCCGTTACTTTAAATTCAGGTGACGATTTTATCAATAGCGGCGGATCGATTAATCCAGGAACAGGACGTTATCTGATTTATTCTAACGATCCTGCGGATAATATTTTAGGTGGTATAAGTGTTGCGACGAAACGCTACAACAAAACATTCGGTACCTATGCACCAGGCAGTGTGACGGAAACAGGTAACGTCTTTTTATATTCCGTAGCACCTGTGATTACTGTGACAGCCGTTGATTCAGCACGGATTTACGGCGATGCGGACCCGGCTTTTAGTGCGAATTACGGCGGATTTATTGATGGCGACATGGCGTTGAGCGCTTTGTCAGGAACGCCAAATTTATCCAGTGCCACTATCGGTACGACGGCGGTTGGTACTTATGCGATTACGGCGGCTGCAGGATCATTGGCATCCGATTTGGGATACACATTCAATTTCGTGAACGGTACTTTGACGATCGACCCGGCGGCGTTGACAGTCACTGCCGTTGATCAAACCAAAGTGACGGGTACGCCTAATC
>JANODM010000219.1:0-2385 GCA_031412695.1 Alphaproteobacteria bacterium | reverse complement strand
CATTTGATCAGGCATGACCCTTCGGCGTATTTCGATACGTTTGTTTCCAACGTCACCGTGCGAAGCTGGTTATTTTGTCGGCCTGATGGGCGCATAATCGGGTTCCTGAAAGGGGGTAAAAGCATTGCCGAAACGGCCTCTCGATGCTAGATTACGTCTTATGCTCCTGCAAGACCTAAACCCACGCGCGCAAACGATTCTGCGCCTGATCGTCGATAATTACGTCGATTCAGGTGATGCGGTTGGTTCGCGCACGCTGTCGAAAAATCTTAACAACGTCTTGGGCCATGATTTGTCGGCGGCGACAATCCGCAATGCGATGGCCGATTTGGAAGAAGCGGGATTGTTATCCTCCGCTCATATTTCGGCAGGACGTCTGCCCACCGATGCAGGCTTACGCCTCTTTGTCGACCGCTTGATGGAAGTAACGCCGCTGAACCGCACCCATCAGCACGAGATCGAAAAACATTTGGATCTTGAGCAAAATAATATGCCTGCTGCACTCGAGCGCGCGTCGATGGCGCTGTCGTCTTTGTCGCAATGCGCAGGCCTGGTCGCATCCCCAAAACAAGACCGCCCCTTCCGCCAAGTTGAATTCGTATCTTTGGCCCCAGGACGTATTTTGGTCGTCTGGGTTGACGATGACGGCGGCGTTGAAAATAGAATTTTGGAAACACAAGACGGTCTCACTCAAAGCGATTTGCAAAAAGCTGCTAATTATCTCAATCATCATTTGCATGGCAAAACCTTGGACCAAGCCCGCGCCGATATTACACGCGATATCGCCGAGCACAAAACGCAACTCAACGTATTGACACAAAAATTGGTCAAAGAAGGTTTGGCATTTCCGAACGACGATACGGGTCTGGTGATCGTCAGGGGCCAATCGCATCTGTTGAACGACGTTAAAGAAGTCAAAGAATTGGAACATCTGCGCAAATTATTCCAAACCCTGGAACAACGTGAAACCCTGTTAAAACTGGTCGATCACACGGCCAATGCCGATGGCGTACAAATCTTTATCGGCGCGCAAAATGACTTGTTCAATCATTCGGGTTGCGCCATGATCGTCGCACCTTATAAAAACAAAGAGAAACAGGTCGTCGGCGCCATTGGCGTGATCGGCCCTTCCCGTCTTAATTATCGCCGCATTATTCCCATGGTGGATTATACGGCACAGCTTTTAACCGGAGCCTTGCAGCAATGACGAATGACAATACTGCACATGAAGATCCAATTGAATTACAGCGCGAAGAAGAATTGCCGAAAACCGATGCGTTGGACGCCGCGCAAAAAGAAATCGCGGAACTGAAAGATAAATATATTCGTGCCGTCGCTGAAATGCAGAATATTCAAAAACGTGCCCAACGCGATGTTGAAGATGCGATGAAATACTCGGTCACATCCGCCGCCAAGCCGTTATTATCCGTAGCTGACAACATGACGCGCGCACTGAACACACCACTCAGCGTCATTGCGGACGACCTGCCTGATGGTGTTAAAAATATCCTGGAAGGTATTCGAGCAACGCAACGCGAATTGCAAAACGCATTGGAACGTATGGGCGTCACTAAAATTGAAGCCGAAGCCGGTCATGCCCTGAACCCGCATGAACACGAAGTCATGTTCGATGTCGCAACTACGGAACAGCCTCATGGTACGATCATTCAGGTGTTGGAAGCGGGATATAAAATCCATGACCGTTTATTGCGTCCCGCACGCGTATCCGTAGCGAAAAACACAGGCGGAGCAGAAAAAACCGTGGACGTATCAGCCTAACGCCTTGCGAAAAGTTTTTCTAATTCCGCTTCGGAAAGTTTAATGAATGTCGGACGGCCATGGTTGCATTGTCCCGAACGTTCGGTTTCTTCCATTTGCCGCAATAGGGCATTCATCTCAGCCAGATTTAAACTGCGCCCTGCGCGCACTGACCCGTAACATGCGAATTTGGCGCATAAATCGAATAATCGACGCTCTAATATCTGATGTGGATCATCTTCGGTTTTCAATACGGCGACAATATCTTTGATCATATCTTGTAAATTCGCATTCGCACCCAACAGCGCTGGAATTTCACGTACTGCAACTGCATTGATTCCGAAACTATCTAAACCCAATCCCAATTCCGCCAAAACATCCGCATGACGCAGCAAGGTTTCCTGCTCGCTTGGCGTAACGTTGACAATCTCGGGGATCAACAAACCCTGACGGTCAATCTTTTTTTCCGCCAAAGCGTTTTTCATACGCTCATAGACGATGCGTTCATGCGCTGCATGCTGATCAACCAAAATCAGTCCATCTGTCGTTTCGGACACGATATAGGTATTGAACAACTGTGCCCGTGCAGCTCCTAATGGATAATCACTCGACACATTATCTTCTTGC
>JANODM010000218.1:0-2227 GCA_031412695.1 Alphaproteobacteria bacterium | reverse complement strand
GCCTGACATCACCGCACAGTTCGATGCAGACGGTCAAATCGTCATCACGGCTGATACGGCAGGACAAAACTTGGTTGTTGCAGGGGTCGGCGGTGCGGCACCAGAAATTTCGACAGCTGGTTTTGCTGATCTAGGTTTGGCAGCATCCACTTATCCACCGCCAGTAGCTCCAAGCTTGCTGACGGCATTGGATGTCACAGCAACACCACAAAACTGGTGGCAGGTTGAATTGAAGGACTCGAACGGTCTGTTACTGACTTCAGGTTCGATCAATTTTAACGGCGACGGTTCAATCAACGCTGCAGCTGATCCTGCACTCGTCAATTTGACCGGCATCAACTGGGGTAACGGATCGGATCCGCAGGATATCGACTTCGACTTCAGCAGTTTCACGCAATATGCGGGTAACTATAACGTCGTTTACACGGAACAAAACGGTGCCGAACTTGGTTTGCGTACAGGTGTTTCGATCGATAATGACGGCTTTGTCATCGCTCGTTTCAGTAACGGTGAATCGACTAAGTTGTACAAATTGCCGATTGCGACCTTTGCCAACGCAAACGGTTTGATCAGCAAAAACGGTAACATTTATCAAGAGAGTAATGACAGCGGTGCCTATAACTTGCGTGAAGCAGGTACGGGTGCGGCAGGCGGTATCGAAAGCAGTACGCTGGAATCATCCAACGTCGATTTAGCTGACGAATTCTCGAAAATGATTATTACTCAACGCGCTTACTCAGCCGGTACGAAGGTTATTACAACCGCAGACCAGATGCTTGAGGAATTGCTTCGTCTGAGATAATAAAACGTAAAGAAGCCGTTTCCTCTCCCGGAACGGCTTCTTTTATCTATTTTTTAGGCGGTTTTTTAAAGATAATTAACAGCCTTCCCGTATGATTGAACTAAGTGTGAGGGAATTCTTAAAAATGTCGTATAATGGTTACGCAGCTTATAAAAGCGCATCGACGCAAACCAGCGATACACGGGATGTCGAGTATCGTTTGTTAGCCCAAGTGACGGGCGCTTTGATCAAGGCCAAAGAAGATCCAACCGATGTCAAAAAACGCGTTCAAGCAGTTTGCTGGAACCGTGATGTATGGTCCGCACTACGCGTTGACCTTTCCAGCGAAGAAAATCTTTTGCCAAAAGAACTAAGGGCTTCGTTAATCTCAGTGTCCATATGGATAGAAAAAGAAACATTTGCAGTCATGGATAATACCGGAGACATTGATGCCCTCATCGACGTCAATCGGAACATCATGCTAGGACTTAAGCCGGAATTAAGTGCCGAAGACGCCCAGCCGAATATTTCTTAGATTTTGGAAAAATCCATAAAATACGGAAGCCGTCCTTGCAGGGCGGCTTTTTGCTCGTAACGCGTTTCAATCCAATCCTCCGGAATCGCCGACCAATCCGCCGTGTTATCAGGCAGACGCTTGAACAATTTACTGTCGGAGATATGTTCCAACATCCATTCTGCCAGTCCGGTATGGTCGGTTGCTACGCGAAGCTGACCGCCGTGCTTTAACAGAGATGCAAAAAGCGAAACCGTTTTCGGTTGGATAACGCGACGTTTATGCTGGCGGCTTTTGGGCCACGGATCGGAAAACAAAATGAAAATTCGATCAAATGATTCGGATTTCAGATACGGCAATAACAGCATCGCATCATCGGCCCAAAAACGAATATTTCGAATATCATGTTTAGCCACATCCTTTGCCGCCGCCGATACGCCGTTGATAAACGGCTCGCACCCGATAAATCCAATCTCCGGATGCAATAACGACTGACCGATCATATGCTCACCATTCCCGAAACCGATTTCCAGCCATAATTTTTCGGGTTTAAAGGATGTAAAAAAATCAAGCGGGTCGGTTTTAGTGTTGGCATCAACAGGCGGAACATAGAATTCTTGCGAAATTTTTTCCAAAGACCGTTGACGTTCGCCGCGCAACGGACGCGCTTTGCGCCGCCCTGCAAACCGCAAGAAATCAGGCTTGTCCGTCACCATCGTTTAAAATGCGCCTTTTAATGTCGCAGCTATATCCGTTTTTTCCCAAGAAAAACCGCCATCCGCATCAGGCTCGCGCCCGAAATGCCCATAGGCTGCTGTGCGGGCATAGATCGGTTTGTTCAATCCCAACCCTTTGCGAATACCTTTTGGTGTTAGGTCGACAATCTGCGGAATGATCTTGAGCAACTTTTCTTCATCCACTCGTCCTGTTCC
>JANODM010000217.1:0-3912 GCA_031412695.1 Alphaproteobacteria bacterium | reverse complement strand
GGCAGAGCACGCTATGAAATTCAAACTAACCATCACCATCATTTAATTGATGGCGACACAGGTCAAGTTGTGGAATTCCAAGACGATGAACTGGAAAAAATCAAGCATACGATTGCTAAACGGCTTGGGTACGAGCTGACCGGGCACCGCTTGGAGCTTTACGGACGTAAAATCAAATAGATTTTATTCAGTCATATCTTGGATTTTTTTGCTAATGGAATCCATGGCATTACCGATCCTCTTTTTGATATTTTGCAACATGACTTTGGGTAACGTGCTGCGCTGTTCAGTCAGCACATTGTCCAAGCTTTGAATAAATGCTTCTTGAACCGATACGGGATCTTGCATGCTGCCGATCGGGTCAAAATTTCGGTCTTCCATTTTCACCAGTGGATCTTGATTGCCGATCCACGCATTGCGTAATTGCACGCTTTCGACGGTAACTGGCCAACGCCATACACCTGTCGGAACCTTATCCCATTTTGATTTCAGATAGACTTTGTAAGCGGTGAAATTATCCATGTCGTCGACAATCTCGGGAAAGCCCGCAACTTCAGAATATGTAATGCTTTTAACGATAACCGTTTTGGAATTCGTCCAGGTCGCATCGATTTTGATCTCACCGATAGTCAGCAAATCGCCCTTGGTATATTTCGGTGAGTTTTTGATATGCACATCGTGCAGTTGCAATCGCAACGGCCAAATCGATAAATCAGCTTTTTCAATCTTCAAAGTGTCATCAAAATACGTATTAATCTCTTTTACGATTACACCATTCAAAAGCAGCGGTGCGAAAATGCAGATCAACGCGGCAATAACGACTAAAAGAATAACAAGGCGAAAAAAACCGCCTACTGGACTGGAACGGGACATTATACTTTAACCCTTTACGTTGACTTCTTTGTTTTTCGTTGCGGCAAAAATATGTGCCGCGTTCTCAGGCAAAAAGGCTTCGAAACGTTTGCTATCTTCGTCTAACGGGCGTTCGATAATCTCGGCGAATGGGCCGGTCCACCGAATTTTGCCTAAAGATCCGTCATCTTCGCGCACCGCGTAATCGAATACGTCTGCTTCGACTTGATTGCCCTCTTCGTCTTCGGTCACTTCGAAATCGAACATTGGTGAACGAACAGATGTTTGCAAAAGGCCTTTTTCTTTGCTGCCTTGAATGGTCGGCAACAACTCGCGGCCCGCTTTTTTATGGGCTTCGGCTGTGTCCATAATCGATGCCGTCAAATAGGCCGTGTGATTCATCGTGCCGTTCAACAACGTCCACGGTGCGTATTGCGACCGTTCATTGGTTTGCAAAATTGTTGAACGATGCGGCGGCTGCCATGGACGATACAAAGCCTTGTAGGCACGCTCGATCAAACCTTGCGCCAAATGTTCAGGCATGAATTCACCTTTGCTAAGGCGCACCAGCCATTCTTTGTCTTCCGCTGTCAACGGATCAACCGTATCAGCCAAATCGTCTTTGATCTTTTTCGCATCCGATGCGTCCAACTCATCAACGATTAGTTCGGATACGAACATTTTGGGCAAATCAGGACGGTCGCTTGGGTATTCCAGATGAATGGCACGCACATGCATATGCGGAAAATCATAGGTATATTCTTTGCCATTTTCATCGATGCCGCGCTTCCACCCCAAAGGCCCAAAGATCCGTTCAATGGATGCAATCCCTTTTGGAATATCGCCGACCGGGCAATAAAAACTACGGAATGCGATATGATCTTCGCGCAAGCCGTTTTTGTTCATGATTGGATCACGGTCAACTGTTTGCGAAAACTCGTGACCATATGGAATTTTTGTCAAATAATCAGCACGCAGTTTATAATAAATTTCTGCTCCGATATCGGATGCTTTCATCATTTTTTCAGTCATAAAATTCCTCTCTAAACAGATTTTAATGCATCTTCAAATAAATCCATCGCGACATTAGCCTGAGCCTCCGTCAGAACAAGTGGCGGACAGAAGCGGATTGCATGCGATCCGCATCCCAACATCAACATGCCACGCTTAAAACATTCCTGAATAATCTTATTACGGGTGTCAGGGTCGGGCTGCACACTCTTGGCTTTATTTTTAACGACTTCGACGCCGATCATTAAACCGAAACCTCTGACATCACCGATGGCCGGGTGTTGAATGCTTTGCAAACGTTTCAAAATGACGTTACCCACTTTCGTCGCATTCGCCATTAATCCGCCTTCTAACAAATCCATTGTTTTCATCGCTGCTGCCAACGCGACGGCGTTACCACCGAACGTCGTGCCATGCGCCGATACGGGCCAATCCATTGTTTCTTCGTTTGCAATAAACGCCGCCAACGGCATGCCTGATGCAATCCCTTTTGCTGTTGTGATGATATCCGGTTTGACACCAAAATGTTCCATCGCGAATAATTTGCCTGTACGGCCCATCCCCGATTGTACTTCGTCGGCAATCATCAAGATGCCATGCTCGTCACAGATTTTGCGGATCTCTTGCAAAAATTCTTTTGGTGGCACGATATAACCGCCCTCGCCTTGAATCGGCTCAAGAGCAATCGCTGCGACTTCGTCCGGCGGAACCAATTTGCCGAACAGATAATCTTTGATATAGGCGATGCATCCTTCGACACTTGTCGGCACTTCCAGGTTTTCAGGGCATTTATAGTTTTTAGGATAAAACGCATGATAATGTCCGGGTACCAAAGGTCCAAAGCCGCGACGCTGTACGATTTTACTCGCATTCGCCGTAATCGATGCGATCGTACGTCCGTGAAAGGCGCCATAAAAACAAATGATATTCGGGCGTTTCGTTTTATAACGCGCCAGCTTGATCGCACCTTCCCATGCTTCAGCACCCGAGTTGCAGAAAAACGCACGGTTTTTACCATTACCTTTGATCTGCGTCATTTTCGTCAGACGTGCCACATATTCAGCCTGAATTGGATTGTAAAACACATGACTGCACATATTCAGATATTTTTCTGCTTGATCTTTGACCGCTTGCACGATCTCAGGATGACTATGGCCCGTCGATGACACCGCAATTCCTGCCATCATGTCCAAAAAGCGATTGCCATCGACATCCCAAATCCATGCTCCTTGGCCGTGATCGATTACGAACGGATAATCACGCGCCGTCGATGTCGTCATGTACTCTTTGTCCAAGGCGATGATCTCGGCACCTTTCGGGCCGGGCATTGCGGTTTTGATTTCGGGATGCGTGTAAATCGGTGTTTCTGTCGACATCATAGCCTCGGGTTATAAAGTAAGAGCGGAACGATCAAGAGGAAGTGGAAATTCAACACCTTGCGCCAAGGTCAACGCGGCAGGCTTAGTATTTACGCGATTGGTACTGCGGTTCATATATTGTTTCCATGAATCCGACCCGGATTCACGGCCATTGCCTGTAGCTTTGTTGCCGCCGAACGCGCCGCCGATTTCAGCACCGCTTGTGCCGTTATTGACATTGACGATTCCGTTATCGGCATTCGACAGAAAATACTCCGCTTCTTCCAAATCACGTGTAAAGATTGCAGCCGATAATCCTTGGCTGACCGCATTATTCAACTGCACGGCGGCCGTTTTGCCGGAAGGCGCAATTGATGGCGTGTTTGTCGCTGGACCCACGCAACAGATCAAGCTACTCGACAAGCACACGTGCGAGTTGACCGTGCGCGCGGTTCGCCCTGGCGATCCGCAGCAACTGACGCGGCCCGACACGCAGCCCACAAAAGCCGACAGCGCGCCGAACACCCTCGTCCAGAGCGATGACGAATTAGTCGTGCGCCTGGCGCACAGCGCGGCCGAGCGCGAAGAGGACCCTTGGAAGATCGCCGCAGCACTCGAAAAGCTCGTCTTTCAGACGATCAACAAGAAGAACTTCTCGCAAACGTTCGCCACCGCCGCCGAAGTCGCCAAG
>JANODM010000216.1:0-4686 GCA_031412695.1 Alphaproteobacteria bacterium | reverse complement strand
AAAGCCATCGTGTCGACAGGCCAGGCTTTGCCGGCGGGTTTCCACGGTGTGGGAACAATAGCCCCGATGGATGCGAAAATCGGGTTAATATCTTTCATCCGACGGCGCAATTCACCTAAATTATTATACGGCAAACCGGCTTTGGTTTTTTCCGATAGCGCGCGCAGAATTTTCCAGTCCTCGCGAGCATCGCCGGGCGGGAAAGACGCTTGGCGCGCTTGTTGCGGGCGGCCTTCGGTATTGACGTAGATCGCATTTTTTTCCGTATACGCAGCCCCAGGCAAAATCACATCAGCGCGGGTGGCCCCAGCATCACCGTGATGGCCTTGATAGACGACAAACGCATCACCGAATTCTTTGGGGTCAATGTTGTCGACACCCAACAAATACAGGAATTTGATATCGCCTTTTTTGGTCGCTTCCAAAATACCTTTGGTGCTTAATCCGCCGCGTTGCGGGACGAAACCTAAATCCAATGCGCCGACGCGGCTTGCAGCCGTTTGCAGGATATTCATCCCATTCCATTCAGAGGTGACGACATTGTGACGTTGCGCCAGCTCGCTGAGGATGGCTTGGATAGCGGTACCGTCTTTGCGCGCTAACACGGATGCGCCGACGATAATCATCGGATTTTTCGCATCCGAAGGCGTTTGTTTGACCATATCAGCCAAAGCTTGAGGGCCGTTTCCGGCATAGGTCACAGGATAATTGAAATCACGTTTTTCACCGATGACTGTTACCGGCACTTTGCGTTCGAACCACGCGCGACGAATGCGCGCATTGATCATCGCCGCTTCCCAACGCGGGAACGTACCGACCAGCAAAATATTATCGGCTTGATCGATACCGGCAATCGTCGAATTCATGATATAAGCCGAGCGCGATGAGATATCGTATTCGGCGCCATCCGTGCGGCAATCCAAATGCGGTACATCGGCCATGACCATCACGTCTTTAAGAGCCGTGATCGCTTCACAATCGGCCAAATCACCCACCAATGCAGCGGACTTTTCACCAGGCGTGTTTTTGATTTTATCGGCAACCAAGCTGAGCGCATCTTCCCAACTGGCAGGTGTCAATGTGCCGTTCTTGCGAATATAAGGGCGATCCAAACGTTGACGTTTCAGCCCGTCATAGGCAAAACGTGTTTTGTCTGAAATCCATTCCTCGTTGATGTCTTCATTCAGGCGCGGCAAAATACGCATGACTTCGGCGTTTTGTCTTGTATCGACGCGGATATTGCTGCCGACGGCATCCATGACATCGATACTTTCGGTTTTGCGCAATTCCCATGGGCGCGCTTTGAACGAATACGGTTTTGACGTCAATGCGCCGACGGGGCAAACATCGATCACGTTACCCGACACTTCGGATGACACGAATTTTTCGATAAACGTGCCGACTTCGGTATCTTCGCCGCGACCCAACAAACCCAATTCAGCCACGCCACCTATTTGTTCACCGAAACGAATACAGCGCGTGCAGTGAATGCAACGAGTCATTGCCGTTCGGATCAACGGCCCTAAATTTTTATCTTTGACCGAGCGTTTGTTTTCCTGATAACGGCTGCGATCGAAACCATAAGACATCGCTTGGTCTTGCAAATCGCACTCACCGCCTTGATCGCAAATCGGGCAATCCAACGGGTGGTTGATCAACAGGAATTCCATGACACCTTTGCGGGCTTTGTGCACCATGTCGGATTTCGTTTTGATGTCCATGCCTTCGGCGGCTTTGATGGCGCAAGACGGGATCGGCTTTGGAGCACCCACCTGCTCGACCAAGCACATACGGCAATTGGCCGGTACGGTCAATTTGTCGTGATAGCAAAAACGCGGAATTTCAACGCCGACCATTTCGCACGCCTGCAAAACGGATAAACCGTCTTGGACCTCGACCTCAACTCCGTCAACTTTTAACTTCGGCATTCAAACACCTTTATTCTCAATCTTCGGCTTAAGCCGCTTTCAAATTTTTCCGATAAGCCAAAATGCGTTGCTCGACTTCGCCACGGTAATGTTTCATCAAGCCTTGAATCGGCCAGGCCGATGCATCGCCATGCGCACAGATCGTGTGGCCTTCGATTTCTTTTGATACGTCTAACAACATATCGATCTCTTCGATATTGGCGTTGCCCGTCACCATACGGTTCATAACGCGCATCATCCACCCAGTCCCCTCGCGGCACGGCGTACATTGACCGCAGGATTCATGCGCATAGAAACGAGCCAAACGCGCGATGATACGCACCACATCTGTGGATTTATCCATGACGATTAATCCGCCCGTACCCAAAGATGATCCTGCGCCTTTCAAGCTTTCGTAGTCCATCAACACGGTTTCGCATATCTCTTTCGGTAAGATCGGTGTTGACGAGCCGCCTGGAATAACGGCTTTGAGATTATCCCATCCACCACGGACACCGCCGCCATGTAACTCAATCATCTGCTTCATTGGCAGACCCATCGCCTCTTCGACGTTGCCGGGCGTGTTGACGTGACCGGAAATACAATAGAGTTTCGTGCCTTTTGATTTTTCCGTGCCAAATGATGCAAACCATTCGCCGCCGCGACGCAAAATATCAGGCACAGATGCAATGGTTTCGACGTTATTGACCGTCGTCGGCGACGCGTATAGTCCGGCCATTGCAGGAAATGGGGGTTTGTTGCGCGGCATACCACGCTTGCCTTCCAAACTTTCTAGCAAGGCGGATTCTTCACCGCAAATATACGCCCCTGCACCGCGATGCACGGCGATGTCGAAATCCCATCCTGACCCGCAAGCGTTTTTGCCGATTAATCCTTTGGCGTAGGCTTCGGCAATCGCTTGATTGGTTTCCGAGGCTTCGTTGGCGAATTCGCCGCGAATGTAAATATACGCTTGGTGCGCGCCGATCGCGAAGGCAGCCAGTAATGCACCTTCGATCAATTTATGCGGTTCATTGCGCAAGATATCGCGGTCTTTGCAGGTGCCTGGTTCGGACTCATCGGCATTGATAACCAAATAATGCGGCTTACCGCTGTCTTTGGGCATAAATGTCCATTTCGTGCCCGTCGGAAATCCTGCTCCGCCTCGTCCACGCAAACCAGACAGTTTCACTTGATCAATGATCCAATCGCGGCCTTTTTCAATATGCGCTTTGGTATTGTCCCAATCACCACGTTTTTGCGCAGCTTCTAACGCGTGGCTTTGAAAGCCGTAGATATTAGTAAAAATGCGATCTTTATCTTGAAGCGGTTCGACCATCTTATGCCTTCGCCATTTCTTTTAGTGTTGTGGGACCGCCTGCTTGGCATGACCCTTGGCGTCCCATTTGCGAGCCTTTTTTCGGCTTTTTGCCTGCTTTTAGATCCGTCATGATTT
This sequence comes from Alphaproteobacteria bacterium, assembly GCA_031412695.1. GTDB lineage: Bacteria > Pseudomonadota > Alphaproteobacteria > Micavibrionales > SZUA-601 > JAQGJA01. Next base: position 1,323 of record JANODM010000216.1, on the reverse strand, counting down.
GAACAATCGTTTCAGGCGTCAAATCTTCGTAATAATCGTCGTTGATCTGTACCATCGGTGCATTTACGCACGCGCCTAAACATTCGACGTCTTTGATCGTAAACAAACCGTCAGTTGTCGTTTCTTCAAAATCAATATTCAAATGGCTTTTGCATGCAGCGACAATTTTGTCAGAGCCGCACCCGCCTAACATGCAAGGAGATGTCGTGCAGATTTGAATCAAATGTTGCCCGACAGGATGCAAATTATACATTGTATAAAACGTGGCGACTTCGTAAACTTTGATCGGTTCAACGCCAACCAATTTTGCGATTTCGTCCATTGCCGCACGCGGCACCCAACCGCCGCCTTTTTCAAAAGGTCCCCATGGACCGCGCTCTGCGACTTGGCGTTGTGCTAAATCCAACAACGGCATAATGGCGCTTTGCTGACGGCCTTCAGGGTAACGCGCGAAAATCTCAGCAATTTTCGTTTGCGATTGCGCCGTAAAAGCGAATTCTTTGGGTTGGTGTTCGTGGTATAACGTCGCGGTTTTCATCGATCAATTTCTCCAAATACGATATCCAAAGACCCGATGATAGCCACCGTGTCCGCCAACATGTGGCCGCGTGACATGAAATCCAACGCCTGGAGGTGAGCAAAACCCGGTGCGCGGATTTTGCATTTATAGGGTTTATTCGTACCATCCGAAACCAGATACACGCCGAACTCGCCTTTCGGCGCTTCGACGGCCGTATAGGTTTCGCCTGCAGGCACATGATAGCCTTCAGTATACAATTTGAAATGATGGATCAAAGCTTCCATGCTTTGCTTCATGTCGGCACGCGGTGGTGGTGATATTTTATGATCATCCACTTTAACGCGGCCAGGCTTCATTTGTTGCAAGCATTGCTTGATGATTTTGTTGCTTTCGCGCATTTCCTGCAAGCGCAGCAAATAACGCGCATAGCAATCACCCGTTTTACCGACAGGGATATCGAAATCCATGCGGTCATAGACATCATAGGGTTGCGATTTACGCAAATCCCACGCGACACCTGATCCGCGCAACATCGGCCCTGAAAATCCCCATGCCAAAGCATCTTCTTTGGATACGATTCCGATATCGACAGTGCGTTGCTTGACGATGCGGTTATCCGTTAACAGATTATCCAAATCGTCGACAAATTCCAAAAAGCCTTCGGTATATTCCCAAATATCATCCGTCAAACCGTCGGGCAAATCTTGTGCAACGCCACCCGGACGGAAATAATTCGCATGCAAGCGCGCACCGCTGACACGCTCATAGAATTCCATCAGTTTTTCGCGCTCTTCAAAGCCCCA
>JANODM010000215.1:0-3823 GCA_031412695.1 Alphaproteobacteria bacterium | reverse complement strand
TTTCGCGCCTTGCACGGCGGCTTTTTCCGCTTCTTTTTTCAAACGTTCCATCTCGAATAATTTCGATTTCAACATCTTCATCGCCCAGTCGCGGTTTTGATGTTGCGAACGTCCGTTCTGGCACGTCACGACAATGCCTGTCGGAATATGCGTGATGCGAATAGCGCTATCGGTCGTGTTGACATGTTGTCCGCCCGCACCACTGGAACGATAGGTGTCGACTTTTAAATCTTTGTCCAACACTTCGACTTCGACGGTGTCATCGATGACAGGCGAAATATTGATCGACGCAAATGACGTATGGCGTTTGGCATTACTGTCAAAAGGCGAAATGCGCACCAGACGATGCACGCCGTTTTCGGTTTTTAACCAACCGAATGCATTTTTACCTTTGACCAATAACGAACAAGATTTGATGCCAGCGCCTTCGCCGTCCGTTTGCGATTGCAATTCGACTTTGTATCCCTTGCGTTCGCACCAGCGCAAATACATGCGTTGCAGCATCTCGGCCCAATCTTGTGCTTCGGTGCCGCCTGCGCCCGAGTTGACTTCAAGGAAGCAATCATTCCCGTCCATCTCGCCGCCTAATAAAATATCGATTTCTTTTTTCTTGGAATCGACGGCAAGTTTTGCAAGGGCGGTTTCAGCTTCGGTGACGATACCGGGTTCGTTTTCGGCAATGCCCAGTTCAATCATGCCTTTATGATTTTCCAATTCGGCTTCAAGCTCGCGGACGCCGTCGATCGCGTCACTTAAGTGCGTTCGTTCACGCATCGCGGCTTGAGCGGATTTCGGATCGTTCCATAAATTCGGGTCTTCAGCCTTGGCGTTTAAAACTTCCAGGCGTTTAAGGGCGTTGTCCCAGTCAAAGATGCCCCCTGAGCAAGCGTATGGCTTGCTCGATCGTGTCGATATGGGAGGAGGTGTCGATATTCATGCCCCGTTCTTAACTAATGCGGCTGAATGAGGCAAGAGAGAAGTTGACTTTGAAGGATTTAATAGACATAATCAATGAAATCCGTGGGATACGGATTCGCCAAAGAGGAATTGAGAGATGATTAAAAATAACATCGACACGGTTAATTCCAAGAACACGTTTGAATCGTTCGTGCCGCGAGATGCATCGCAAGAAACTGCGCATCGTATGATGAGCAATGTCGCGAAAGCCATCATCAAAAATGAAAACACCATCGTGTCCAACGTCGCTGCTTTTGCTGAGCCGAGTTTGTTTTGGCTTTCGGGTCCGACAGGTGTCGGAAAATCGCATTTAATGGATGCTGTTGTCAACATGACAAAAGCAGAAGCACCGCGTGTGACGGACGCCAACAGAGTCCTAGTGTTTCGCGATAATTTTACGCGTGAATTTATCGGCGGACTCGACCCCAGAGTTTTTGAAAAACATACGATTATTCTTGTCGATAATTTATTTGACGAGTGTGAAACGGTTTCCGACTTGGATCCGTCTTCACACGGCATTGCATTAGGCAATTTCTTGGGGGCCAACTTCAAGGCTCGCGGGATTACTGTTTTATCGTCACGGCTTGTAGGGTTAAAGGACAACGCGCGTGATTTGCTGCGACGTGTCGATTCGCGTGGAGAGAAGCGTGTTCACACAGCATTAGGCGCTGATTTGCGTATGGATGCGTCGCTTTAAATAGAATAAAAAAAGACCCCGATTTTCATCGGGGTTGCGAATCTTTTTTAGACCCCCGCATTCGCAAGGGTTATATCCAGCAGATTAAAACTAGGCCGCTTGTTGAAATGTGTCGGATAGCGCATAGAACACGGCCAACTCAGCGAAAATCTGGTTATCGGCCATGCTGCCTTGGGCGGTTGCCAAAAAGCTGTGAATGCTTGGTGTGTCATTTGTCCATGTCGCACCGGCATCGGTCATGATTTTCTCGGATGTCGCATCACCTGTGACCGTGCAACCGCTTGCGCGCTCGGCATTCGCCAAGAGTTCAACGGCACAACCCATCAGAACCATCGGTTTGCCTGCGTCAAAAAAGCTGCGCGCGATGCGGCGCACATGCGCGTTGTCTTTTAATTTATCGACCGAGCGTTTACCGCCCGGGACATATAAGCCGTCGAAATCTGCGGCCAGAACCGTCGACACGCTGCCGTCAGTTGGGAAATGGTGACCCCATGATGTCCCCGTCCACGAGTTGACCAGACCGTTTTCGGTACTGATGATTTTCAAGGAGGCTCCCAACGAGGCGAGTTTGCGTTGCGCGTGCGTCATGTCGGTTTCATCGAAACCGTTGGCGACGAGAATTGCGATTTTATGCCCCATTAGCGGCTTATCCATGAAGTGCTCCTTTGATGAGTGGCGGTGAAACGGTTCGGTTCGAAACGTCACGCGTTGATTTTTTTGCATTTTGCGCCGCGTTGTTGTTTTTATCGGCGGTCGAGATCAATCTAAAGATGTTTCAGAGTCGATTTCAGACGGGCGAACTATCGCATAAATGATGTGGTATGTCAAGCAAAAACCGCCTTGCCGAACGGGCATGACGGGTCTAAACTGAGCCCTGTTTTTCTTATACGATTCCGCTTGGAGGATCTGATGCGCCGTCTCAACCAATTTATCGCGTTTATGGCTGTTGCCGTTTTGCTGTCGGCGTGTTCGGGCTTTAAAACCCACACCGAAGTCGAAGCCTTGAAAGAAGCCAAAGCCGTCGGGTCACCTTTCACGCAACGCTTGACCGCCGAATATAAAGAATTGGTCAAGGACAAGCAAAAATGGATGGATTATGCTGATGCGAAACATTTCGCGAAAAAAGGCTTGATGTCCGCCGAAGGCAAAGTCGTCATGCCCGAGCCGATCAGCAACTGGCATTTGAACGATACCTCGACCAAGGCCATTCGCCCCGCGCGCATTCGTTTGCTGCAAGCGTTGAATGCCGGTGGTCGTGCGCAAGTCCCGTTTGAATCAGCTTTGGCCCAAGCGAAATTCGATTGCTGGATCGAACAAGAGGAATCCAACTGGGCGTCGAACAAATCGCCGCTTTGCCGCACACAATTTGAATCTGCGATGAACGATTTGGAATCACGCATGGCGAAAATTCTGCCGCCTTCTGAAAAAGCAGGCATGCCAGTGCCGGTTGCGCCGAAACCAGAACCCGTCCCCGAAGCTGTCGATGCGTCGATGGACGAAGGCATGTTCCTGGTGTTCTTTGACTTTGACAAATCGGTCTTGAACGAAGGCGGATTCCAAGTCGTCGAGCAAGTCGCCGAACAAGCGAAGAAACGCGACGATCTGAAATCCTTGGTGATCGTCGGCCACGCCGATACATCCGGTTCGGATGCGTATAACCAGCGTCTGTCTCAACGCCGTGCCGATGCCGTCAAAAAAGCCTTGGCCGATAAAGGTGTCACGGTCGATATTCGCACCGAAGCACGAGGCGAAAAAGAATTGATGGTTCAAACGCCGAACAACACGCGCGAACCTGCGAACCGTCGTGCCGAGATTAAATTCGAATAGATCCGCTCAAATGGATACGAAAAACCCCGAGAGCAATCTCGGGGTTTTTTGTTCTGATATTTTTTTGTGATCAATCCGTAAGAGAAATGTAATCCCACCCGCGGGCGGCACCGTTGCATATATACAAACGGTTGCTTGTCGTATCGATGCTTTGACGGCCGCGTTCGTTATTCGCATCGCAATCCGTACCGGGCGGGGCACCGGCATTATATTGTCTTCGAACTATACAATACAGGCAGCGCGACAAACGATAACGGCGCATCGTTGGTGTTCAGTGCAAACAGAAGCACCAGCGGATTGACGCAAATCGCAAAAGTCAGCGGCGTAATTACTGATGTCGGG
>JANODM010000214.1:0-1709 GCA_031412695.1 Alphaproteobacteria bacterium | reverse complement strand
GACGAACATGATCGCCGCACCAACCGCATTTATCTGACCGAAGCCAGCAAACCGCTTTTTGAAAAAGTATTCGCCGTCGTAGGCCCTTTATGCGACGAAGTGATCAGCGATTTATCAGAAGCCGAATACAAACACATGATGATCAGCCTTGGTAAGATAAAATCAAAAACAAGTTATTTGCTTGAACGAATGGAAGCCGGAGCCGCACATGATCACGTCTAAAAAGATTTTTTTAGCAGCGTTAATTGCCGGAGCAGTCTGTGTCGGGATATCGGTATATGCTGCGGATAAGCCTGTAGACAAACCAACTGCTCAAGGTGGTCCCGCCTCTGCACCACCCGCCGTTCCTGTTGTGGCCGTTCCCGTCATTAAAAAAGATATTGCCCGCACCATCACGACGGTCGGATCGTTACTGGCCAGTGAGTCGGCGGATATCAATTCGGAAATTGCAGGTAAAATTGAAAAAATCAATTTTGAAGAAGGCATGCCCGTTAAAAAAGGCGATATTCTTTTGGAAATCGATAGCGGTTTGTTAAAAGCCGATTTTTCAAAAGCGGATGCTGCCTATCGCGTGGCAACCGCTTCTCTTGAGCGTGATCGGAAACTTTATGGATCAAAATACATCTCCACGCAAGAATTAGATGAATCAAAATCAACCTTGCAGCAGCGGCAAGCCGAACGTGATTCAGCGCGCATTATTCTGGACCGCGCAATGGTCAAAGCACCCTTTGATGGGCTGATGGGTTTACGCAATTTCAGTGTCGGCGATTATGTTGATATCGGCAAAGTATTGACCACAATTGACGCATATGACCCGATCAACATTGAATTTTCTGTGCCCGAGCGCAATTTTTCGGATATTCGCAAGGATCAAACCATTTCATTCGAAACCGATGCATGGCCCAGCGACGTGTTCAACGGCAAAATCTATGCTGTCGACTCCCGCATCAATCCTGCAACTCGAAGCGTTCAAGTCAAAGCCATGGCCGATAATGCGGATGGAAAATTACGCTCAGGCATGTATGCGCGTATCACGATTGAAACATCCGTCTCGCAAGGATCCCTCGTCATTCCCGAAGAAGCCGTATCATCCAAAGGCGATAAAGATTTTGTTTTCATCATTCAAGACGGTAAAGCCAATACCCGCTTTATCACCATCGACACACGCCAGAATGGTGAAGTGTCGGTTCGCGAAGGCCTTGAGGAAGGGGACATGATCGTCGCAGCAGGCATTCAACGCGTCCGCGAAGGCATGAACGTGTCCATTGAAAAAGCACCTGAGCAGCCCGTACAAAAATAATTTCGGAGAACGACCATGCAAATTTCAGAACTTTGTATTCGACGACCGGTGTTTTCCACGGTTATCAACATCTTTCTCGTGTTGCTGGGTATTATCGCCTTTGATCGTTTGACGGTTCGCGAATATCCAATGATCGATGAACCGGTTGTCACCGTTCAAACTAATTATTTAGGTGCCAGCGCAGAAATCATCGAAAGCCAGGTGACGAAACCATTGGAAGATTCCTTGGCGGGTATTGAGGGCATCGAAATCATGTCTTCCGTCAGCCGATCTGAACAAAGCCAAATTACCGTTCGATTCAAGTTGACTCGCGATCCTGATTCAGCCGCGAATGACGTGCGTGACCGTGTCAGCCGCGCGCGTGGTTTGCTGCCTGACGAAGTCGATGAACCGATCATTGCCAAAGTCG
>JANODM010000213.1:0-1782 GCA_031412695.1 Alphaproteobacteria bacterium | reverse complement strand
GTTTTATCTTTGCCAATTGGATCTTTTGTAATATCCAGTTTCATCGTGCCAGCAATTGCGTAAGCAACAACCAGCGGAGGCGACGCCAAATAATTCGATTTGACTTGCGGGCTGATACGACCTTCGAAATTGCTGGCACGATGAAACTGGATATTACAAAAGATCCAATTGGCAAAGATAAAACAGGCCATGACGTATTCTTGCGCGATATCTGGCCGTCAAATGCTGAGATTGCTGCGACGTTGGAAAAATGCCTGACGCCGGAAATGTTCCGCACGCGTTACGCCGATGTTTTCAAAGGTCCGAAACAATGGCAGGAAATTAAAATCGCCGAAGGCGAATTGTATTCATGGGATGAGAACTCGACTTATGTGCGTAATCCGCCGTTCTTTGATACGCTCAGCCGCGCCGATAATCCGATCAGCGACATCAAAGACGCGCGTGTTTTGGCCGTCCTTGGCGACAGTATCACGACCGATCACATTTCACCTGCAGGGTCGATCAAAAAAGATTCGCCTGCCGGTAAATATTTGATGACGCATAATGTTGAGCCGACCGATTTCAATTCCTATGGCGCACGCCGCGGCAACCACGAAGTCATGATGCGCGGCACATTCGCCAATATCCGCATCAAGAATGAAATGTTGGGCGGTGTCGAAGGCGGTTACACGAAATACGTGCCTGCCAACGAACAAATGTCGATCTACGACGCGGCAATGAAATACGTCGCGTCAGGCACGCCATTGGTTGTCTTCGGCGGCAAAGAGTACGGCACTGGTTCGTCACGGGACTGGGCGGCTAAAGGCACGTTCCTGTTGGGTGCAAAAGCCGTTATCGCTGAAAGCTTTGAACGTATTCACCGCTCGAATTTAATCGGGATGGGTGTCATGCCAATTGAATTCACAAAAGGCGACAACCGCGTCAACTTGAAACTGCAAGGCGATGAAATCGTGTCCATCAAAGGCCTGTCGTCAGGATTGACACCACGCAAATTGGTCGATATCGAAATCAAATACGCCGACGGTTCAGTCAAAAATATCCAAGGCGTCGCCCGTGTTGATACGGTCGAAGAATTGGAATACCTCAAATCAGGTGGTATTTTGCAATACGTTCTCAAAGGCATGGCCAAAGCGGCTTAACTCCCACCGTCATCCCGGACTTGATCCGGGATCTTATTCAAAATTAAAAACCCCGCACATGTTGCGGGGTTTCTCTTTTTTCCTTGCATTTCATGGGTGATTCGTGAGACCATTTTGAAATGGTACTTATGCAACCCGAACTGATCTTGGTTCTCTCAGCTTTGCTGAGCGTTGCGCATACCATGATTTCCTCTGCAAATAACGGAAAAGCAGGCTGCCCCCAAGCAGCCAAGTAACCGTATTTTCAAAACACAATTTGATTTTTATGTGTCTTTTTTGAGAGAGGAGAAAAGCCATGATCGAAAAACCGATCTTGCTGAATATACCTGTACCAATCATCACGCCGCGTCTTAAAATCGTGCCGATGCATTTGGACTATGCCGACCAATTGCACCAAGCGATTGAAGAATCAAAAGACATTTTGATTCCGTGGATGGGATGGGCTGATAAACCTGTGACTTTAGATGAACGACGTGAATTTGCCGTACAAAAATACGCTAAATTTCTGTTGCGTGAGGATATGATGATGGTCGCATTCACTCACGAGGGCGAATTCGTATTGGCAACGGGTTTTCATGAAATCGACTGGCGCATACCAACAGCTGAAATCGGTTATTGGTGTCGCAAATCTGCTTTAGGTCAA
>JANODM010000212.1:0-3168 GCA_031412695.1 Alphaproteobacteria bacterium | reverse complement strand
AAGCCGTAACCCACGTCCAGTCCTGTATAGCTACCAAAGCCAGAGCATACCCTACTCCACTTATGGCATAGATGCTGACAACCTCATCCCACGGCTTGATCCACGTCTTACGCAGTGTGGGCCAATAACCCAACGTGTCTATTAGCGTAACCAGAATGACCGCTGACAAGGGGTTGCTGGTCACGATCCATAAAGGAATTGTCACCAATGCACCGATCAGTGCAACCCAATCACTGGAGCGAATATCTTTTTCGCCATGTTTCACCGCTAGCACTGCAATAATAATACAGACCACTGCGCTGCCTGCTGTAGCGGCCGCTCCCCCACCCTGCTCCGCCTGCGAATTGCGCAGCAGCACCGATCGATAAAACTAACGACCATATCAGCCAGGTGAATAGATGCGGGTGAATTTGACGGCGTAAAATAGCCGACACGTAAAAAATGGCACTGCACAATGTCGCAATACCACCAATTAATCCGGCAAGGTCAAACAGGTTCATATGGTTGAATATGCCTGTATTTAGCAAAAAAGATAGAGAAGATAAGTCAACTGCTTGATTAATTTATTAATCGAAATAAATAAATGATAAATGTAATAGCGAGGATAAACATGACTGACAAAATTGTATTGGCAGGTGGTTGTTTTTGGGGCATGCAAGAGTTGTTTCGCACCTTGCCTGGCGTGGTGTCAACTCGTGTCGGTTACACGGGCGGACATTTGGCTAATCCCAAGTATGGCGATACGCATGACAGTAAAAGCGGCCATGCCGAGGCTATAGAAATCACCTATAACCCCTATGAAACGAATTTGAAAAATATACTGATTTTCTTTTTCCAAATTCATGATCCTACAACCTTGAATCGTCAGGGCAATGATAAAGGAACGCAATATCGTTCCGCTATTTTTTATGAATCAGCTGCACAAAAAGCCCTGGCGGAAGAGGTAATCGACGCCGTCAATGCATCAGGAAAATGGCCAGGCCCAGTCGCCACCACTTTGGAGCCTGCTGCCATTTTTTACGATGGTGAAGAGGAACATCAGGATTACTTGCAAAAAAATCCCGGCGGCTATACGTGTCATTGGATAAGACCGAATTGGGTTTTGTAAATCGTTTCGTTTCTTTGATGTAAAACTTATACATGCACCCATATGAGGCATCGCATCAATATGCCGTTCTCGACAAGAATGAGTAATGATCGCCCGATCATTTATTATTTTTTTAGGGAGACTTGCCATGACAAATATTGCAGGAATTTTCAGTACTTCTTCTGAAGCTGAACGTGCTTATTCATCTTTGTTAAATGACGGCTTTACGACGGATGATATCAGCGTATTGCTTTCGGAAGACACGAAAAATTCTTTTTTCAAAAACACAGCCCCTACCAATGAGATTGCCGATCAAGGTGTTGGTGGAGCCATTGCAGGAGCCGGGTTCGGTGCTCTGGCAGCAGGATTGACGGTTTTGGGAATGATCTTCATCCCCGGTGTTAACTTGCTTGCTATCGGACCTCTTGCCGCAGCATTGACAGGTGCCGGAACCGGTGCCGTTGTCGGCGGCCTCAGCGGTGTTATCAACGCCGATCTGGAAAGCGATAAAGTCGAATACGAAGAAGCCTTGAAATCAGGCAAAGCCGTATTGATCGTTCACACAGCATCTGATTCCGAACGTATGCGTGCACGCGCGATCATGGGCGACTACGTCTTTTACAAAAACGTAGCGTAAAACCATTTACCGCCGAACCGTCCCGATATTTCGGGGCGGTTCGTACTATATTTTACAAAGTAATTAAAAATAAGATTTTTAGATCATGAAAAAAACTATCATCATCACCTCTGTTGCAATCATTTTAATTGTCATTGTCGCAGGTTTATACGCTAGCAAAAACATACTTGATTATTCTTCACGCGCACTGGGTCGTTCTGTCGAGACCAACGATATCGATATCAATTGGGGTTGGCCGGTCACGCGCATAGCACTTTCAAATGTTGAAATTTCCAATATGGAAGGCGGGTCCGATCCTGTCATGTTATCCGTCGATAAAGCCGTGATAGGCGTAAATCTATTTTCGCTTTTAAAAGGCACTTTGGCATTCGATGAAGTATCGTTGGAAAAGCCCTATGCGTTGCTGGAAAAAGATGCCGAAGGCAATGCGAATTGGCATTTCGGCAAAAACCCGGTCGCGGGGGCAACGTTGGAATCGCTTTCCCCTGATGACCGCTCGGACTTTCCGGTTATCGAAAATTTGACTATCACGGACGGTAAAATCATTTACAAAGATCCAGCTAAAAAAATCGATGTGACCTTGGTCACGCAAACCGTTCAAGGCCAAGCATCGTCAGAGAAGAATTTGCAATTTGACGGTAAAGGAAAATACCAGAAGGATGATTTCAAAATTGCCATCAAAGGCGGTAATATTTTTCGCCTGAAAGACACAAGCGAACCTTATCCGATTGATATCAACATCAGTGCCGGGCCGACAACGGCCAAAGTAAAAGGTACTGTATTGGACCCGTTCGAATTGAAAGGATTGAATGTCAAACTTTCGCTGAAGGGACAAGATGCGTCAGATCTTTTTAACTTGATCGGTGTCGCGTTGCCGCCTACTCCGCCTTATGACGTCACAGGTGATTTGAATTACGTTCAAGACAAATGGAATTTCCGCGACTTCAAAGGTAAATTAGGAGACAGCGATTTACATGGTTCGGTGACATGGGACACGCAAGGCGAACGGCCACTTTTAAGCGGCGAATTCATCAGCAATAATTTGGACTTCAAAGATTTAGGAGGCTTGGTCGGAGCGCCCCCTTCTGCCAAACAAGAAGCCAGTGCTTATATTATTCCCGACACGCCGCTGGACATCAGTCGTCTCTCTGCGATGGATGCGCATATTACGTTTACGGGCAAGAAAATGATCTCTTCCAATTTGCCGTTGGATGATTTCTATATGAAGGTTGATCTGGTCAATAGTATTTTAAAATTAAACCCTATTCGTTTCGGGGCTGCTCGAGGCGATATCAGTTCCGTGTTGACAGTCAATGCGCAACAAGAACCTGTCAAAATAAATGGGGAATTCACGTTTTCCCGTCTAAGCTTGAAACCGATTTTCGAAAAAATCACGGCTCGTTTCGGAATCAAAAACGTAACGGATGGTTATTTGGGCGGCACG
>JANODM010000211.1:0-2614 GCA_031412695.1 Alphaproteobacteria bacterium | reverse complement strand
GAGTATGTGGTTGATGGTTGGAAATTGAGGTGAGTTTGCTTTGGAGTTGTTGGCTTCGGCTTTTTCTTGTTAATCGGCGGCTTCGACGTATTTTTCTTCGTTTTTTTTGATTTTGACTGGAACAACCTGACCGACGGTACCTGCCGTGCGCAAAAAATAAGCGCCCGATACGTTACGTGTCGGTACTTTTATCCGCACGCCCAAATCGGCCAGGCGGTCGATCACATAGCGTCCGATAAAACCCGTACCGCCGAAAATCGTTGCTTGTGTATATTGCATGGTTTTTACTCTTTGTTTCAATATACATCTTTGTAGCAGATTTAATCTCAAGATTAAACCGTCTAGTGCAGGTCTTTTTGCAGGGTTTTGATGATGGTTTGGGCTTCCGTGATGCTGCGCCTGTCAGACGACATGTCGACAAAACGCTTCAAATAATCCAATGCATCTTTGATCAAGCCTTGTTTGACGCTGAGGATGCCGCAATCAAAATACAAACGCGGCTCGTTCGGTGCAACCCGGATCATGTTACGTGTTACACCAACAGCTTCGGTATAATTTGAATCCGTTATCAGGCGCGTTTTTTTATTGTTGTAGAAACGTAAAATCACTTCTCGCGACGTAACGATATCGTAATAGGCATGGCTCAACTCAGCTTTGTCGCCGTTCGATGCCTTTAAAACACGCCGCATGCCGCCCGCATCCAGCGACGCACCACTGTAAGGGTCGATGATCAACCGTTCCGAACCGTGATCCAGACGCATTAAAAAATGACCCGGAAAATTTAAACCCCACATCGGCCAATCTTGCGCTGTCGCCAATTCCAAATATAACGCGCCCAGCGCAACAGGAATACCTTTGCGCCGATCGATCACGGTCAGCATATTGATCGTATTTACATCACCGAATGAATCGGCATCTTCGCCATAACCGAATTCAGAACGTAAGACGGTGTTCAAACGCGCCAAGCGATAGGCCATCACCGCATCACCCTCACGGTAAGGATGATCGGTTACTTCTTGCACCAACGCCTCATGTAATTCCTGAATGTGATCATGATAAGGCTTCAGATCTTGGATACCAAGTTCGAGTGCACCAAGAAGCAAAAGCGTTTCCGTCACAGGAATATCCGCATCGGATAATTCCCCCAATTCGTGCAATCGGCTTTCGAACGATTTCCCGCCCGTATCAATCATTATTGCGCCGAAGGTGCCGAACCGTTGATCGATTCATCTGGGCGCACCTCACCACGCATACGGACATACGAGACGACTTCTTTGACGTATGCGACGCTGCGCGCGTGACTAATGACACGATCCAACTCTTCCTGATCGCGGGCTACGCCCATCAAGTAAACGACCGCGCCGACGCAATCAAAATTGTAATCGATAGAGCGGATGTCTTTGTCAAAGATCAATTTCGTTTTCAACTGCGTGCTGATCCAGCTGTCACGTGCATAGCCCGAGACACCTTCGCTGTTTTCGATACGAATTTCGTTGATCACCTGGCGAACGCCGGGGGCTTGCCACGCCAAACGCACGGCATCGACGCGCCATTGCGGATTCTGCACGATCCCTGTCAGCAAGACGCGGCCTTCGCGAACAGTAATATCCAATTTGCGGAACACGTCGACGTTATAACGGAACCATGCATCCGAAATATACGCTTTGATGCGCGTATCAGTCCAAGCCTGACCGACACCACCTTCTTTAGAAGCGGCCGTACCGACAATGGCACCCGTACCGATGGCGGCACCGATCGGCGTACACGCCTGTAACGTTACGGCAGTGACAAAAGCTAAAGCAGCGAATTTTTTCATGATAAATCTCTCAATTTAAGGTCTCCAGGCATCTTTCAGATGATAAGGCAATCTTCCCGTCCTGACAACTACGGCATCAAAGCGCCAGACATAATCGTCATAAGCTGTTTGACGCTGCATAAAATGCTGGGCGGCATCTTGGATACGTTGCTGAGCACGGGGCGAAATGGCTTCGACCCCATCGGTATAACTTTCCCGCGCTTTGACTTCGACAAAAGCGATTGTTTTTCCTTTTGTCACGATCAAATCGATTTCGCCGTGCTTGGTCTTGTAACGTTTAGCTTGAACGCTATACCCCTTGGTCATCAAAAAAACTGCTGCCAAAGCCTCGGACCACAAACCCTTTTTATGACGTGCCAGATGATCATTCATCGGCGCGACCTAGTGACAAGGCGCGTGCGTACACGACTTTGCGAGGTAAGCCCGTCTCGGCAGTTACTTGGGCAACCGCTTCTTTCAATGTCGTTTTGTCCAATGCCGCGCGCAATAACGCATCAATATCCGTTTCGGTTTTTTCTTCTTTATCCCCTGGCGCGATCAAAACGACGACTTCGCCTTTGAAATCCGCGTGATCGATTTGTGAACTCAACTCATCCGGCGTTCCGCTATAGAAACGTTCGTAAAGCTTGGTGATTTCGCGCGCGATCACCACGTGACGTTGTCCTAAAATAGCCGCGATATCCTGTAACAATGCATCGACGCGTTGCGGTGCTTCGTACACGATCAACGTCGATCGTACATCTTTCCAAGCTAACAAATCCTGACGACGTATGCCCGATTTCGTTGACAAGAAACCTA
>JANODM010000210.1:0-3008 GCA_031412695.1 Alphaproteobacteria bacterium | reverse complement strand
ATTCGCTAAGCAAGCCGAAACATTGCGCACAGAAATCGGTACCCTGGCCCGCGAGTCAGGTTTGCCGATCAAAGAATTCCGTCGCATCGTCGCCTTAATCCAAAAAGGCGAAAAAGAAGCCGGACGCGCTAAAAAAGAAATGATTGAAGCCAACTTGCGTTTGGTTATCTCCTTGGCGAAAAAATACACGAACCGCGGTTTGCAATTCCTGGATCTGATCCAAGAAGGTAATATCGGTTTGATGAAAGCCGTCGACAAATTCGAATACCGCCGCGGCTATAAATTCTCGACCTATGCGACGTGGTGGATCCGCCAAGCGATCACGCGTTCGATCGCCGACCAAGCGCGTACCATTCGTATTCCGGTGCACATGATCGAGACGATCAACAAGATCGTCCGTACCTCGCGCCAGATGATCAATGAGATGGGCCGCGAACCGACACCTGAAGAATTGGCTGCGCGTTTGCACATGCCTTTGGAAAAAGTTCGCAAGGTTTTGAAAATCGCCAAAGAGCCCGTGTCCTTGGAAACACCTGTCGGTGACGAAGAAGATTCGCAATTAGGTGATTTCATCGAAGATAAATTGGCCGTGCAACCTCTTGATGCGGCGATCAATCAAAACTTGCGCGAAACGGTCAACCGTATCATGTCCACCCTCACCGCCCGCGAAGAACGCGTTCTTCGTATGCGTTTCGGTATTGGCATGAATACGGATCACACCTTGGAAGAAGTCGGGCAACAATTCACCGTTACACGTGAACGTATTCGTCAAATCGAAGCCAAAGCGTTGCGCAAGCTCAAGCACCCTTCTCGCTCACGTAAACTGCGCAGTTTCTTAGATACTTAATCTATGTTTGATTTTTCAACATGGACAACATGGAGCGGTGTAGCAGCCATTATATTGAGCGTCGCCAATTCGGCGCTGTATCTTCGCAAAACATTTAAAGGCGAAGTAAAGCCGCATTGCTTTACATGGTTGATTTGGGGCACGCTGATGGAAACATCGGCTTATGCGATGTTCAAAGCGGATGCAGGTTTTGGCGCCGTCGTTGTCGCCTTTTGCGGATTACTAAGTCTTTTGACAGGCGTCATCGCAATTTTCAAAGGGCATAAGCAATTTACCATTTCTGACAAAATCTCGCTGGGATTGGCTTCTTTTGCTATTTTATCGTTGTTAGTGACGGATGATCCTATTCACGCATTAATTCTAACGACAACGGCAGATCTTTTAGGTTATTACCCGACTTTTCGCAAAGTGTATAAAGATCCGTTTAATGAAAGTATTTTTACATTTGTCGTATATATAGTTATCGGATTAATGACGCTTTCTGCTATTGAAAACCTTACTATTACGACTTTGCTTTATCCGACTGCCGTACTTCTTGCAAACATGAGTTTAATCGTTTTCATCGCATTGTGTCGTTTAATCAAAAAACGTTCGTAAAAAACCCCGCGATTGCGGGGCTTTTTTTAATTCTTGAAAATCGCGCTTAGATCGAAATCGATCCGTCCGCAACACGCTTGCCGAAATCAGGGCTGCTAGGCGGGACATCAAAGCTGACTTTTCCTGCTTGCGGTGACGGTACAGGCGGCATCGCAGGAGGAAGAACGTTCGGGGCCACTTGCGTGCTTGGGACGGCGGTCGCAGGCGATGTCGGCACGGCAACAGGTGCTACTAACGCTTGGGAACGCAGCGGGTTCGTCGCTTGGGTCAGATTGAAAACGCCAACACCTGGTCTTTCAGTTTGCACATCGACGACTTTACCTGTGGCATCCAACGTCACCATTGCCGGCGTCATCGAATTTCCGGTAACCAAGCCGTACATCGCGGTGGCTTGCATATTGAAATCACTGAGCATCGTGTAAGTCAGACCAAAGCGTTGTTGCGCACGAGCCAAAGCATCAAGCGGCTCCGGGCTGACAGCGACGGTTTGAATGCCCAACGCTGCGAATTGTGCCTGGTTCTTTTGCAGCAATTGCATTTGATTGACACAGAAACCGCATGACGATCCGCGCGTGAACAAAATAACGACAGGACCTTTTGCCAAAATTTCTTTCAACGCCAAAACCGGGCCTTGGGTGCGAGGCAATGTAAATTCAGGCGCTTGGGCACCGACTTGAATTCCTGCTGACGGTGCCATCGCTTTCATGCCGCCATTCGGCACTTGCAATTGTTGTGGGGCATCCGGCAACGGCATACCGTAACCAGGTGTCGAGGGTTGAATATTTTGATAGGGTGTCAACGGTGCTTGCGCCTGACCTTGGCCTTGCATCATCATGCCTGGAGCTTGCTGCATCGGTTGCGGCATTGCTGGGGGCATCATTTGGTTATTTGACATCTGATTAGTTGCCGGTGCATCACCGCTCATGGAATCCAATTCGACATTTAACGGCGTACTGCCCATGTTCGAACTTACCGAAGCGGAACCATCCGTCGCGATCGGAACGTTATAATTGTATTGAGCGATCGATTGATCATGCTTACTCAATTGCGCAAACGCGATTGTCGCAAACGGCGCAATCGCAACACTTGTCAGCAAAGCCAGCACTAGATTTTTCGTACGCATTATATCCTCCCAGGAATTCATACATAATGTCGACATACATTGCTTGGATTATGAGTCAAGGTCAAGCAATATAAAGCTTTTTATGGTTAACAAAACCAATTGATTCTGTCAATGATTTCAATTCTAGGGGGCGTGTGATCCAGTAGGTCGTTTCTTCCGTATAGTATTTTAACACCGCTTCTGGGAAGGGTGATAACCATCTAGAGGAGATTCCTGAATGGCCCATTACGACGATGCATCCACGCAAAAAGCTGACCTTACGTATATCAAAGGGGCTATGGCTCAAAAACTGCTCGAACGCGATGAAGAGCAGCAATTGGCTATTCGTTGGCGTTCGATGCGCGACGAAAAAGCATTGCATCTGTTGATCAATGCTTATGGCCGCCTTGTGGTTGCCATGGCTCATAAATTCAAGCATTACGGTCTGCCGATCGGTGATTT
>JANODM010000209.1:0-2756 GCA_031412695.1 Alphaproteobacteria bacterium | reverse complement strand
ACCAGTCGATGACGTTATCATCTTCATAGGCCAACTTTAGTTCAGTTGACATGATTGCGCTGATCGGCGTGGTGTTCGGATCTAAACCTTTGGCGAGCAATCGGCGCATGAAATCGCGTTCCGTGATAATTCCGACAGGCTTTTTATGATCATTGACGATCACGCTGGCACCGTAGTTTTTTTCAGACATCGCTTTGACCGCAACAATGACTTTGTCGTCCGGCCCAAACGTCATGACAGGAGCTTTATTTTTGAATTCAATACGTTCTTTGATTTTCACGCGACGCTCCTGATGATGGCTTGATCTTTCTTGGTATAGAATGACTATTGGCAAAAATCAATTAAAATATATACTTATTGCAATCACATCTCCTTTCTTACGGAAATTATTCATGCGATATATTTTTGTTTTTTTATTGTTCTTATCGGGAGGCGCAATGGCCGATGATCAGCCGAAAAACGTTTTTGGCGCGGCACTTGAACAATGCTGCACCAAACCCAAAACAGGATTTTACCGTGACGGCTTTTGCCGAACAGGACCGAATGACAGCGGCGTCCATGTCGTGGCGGCAAAAGTGACGAAAGAGTTTTTGGATTTCACTAAATCACGAGGAAATGAGTTGGAAACCCCTCGCCCTGAATATGATTTTCCAGGTTTGAAACCCGGCGATAATTGGTGCTTATGTGCACTTCGTTGGAAAGAAGCCGAAAAAGCAAGCAAAGCACCCCCAGTTAATTTAAACGCAACAGACAAAAAAGCCTTAGATTATATCTCTATCGAAAATCTGAAAAAATACTCTATGGCTCCCCCTGAACAAAACAAGAAAAAGGATTAAGAACGATGCGTTGGCAATCCGGACGTCGCAGTACGAATTTGAATGATGCGCGCCGAACCTCGAAAGCGGTGGGCGGAGGTGGTCTAGCATTGCTTGGTGTCGGCGTGATCGTCGCTTTGTTAGGCGGTGATCCGACCGCGTTTTTCGTTGAAGGCATCAACCGCACGATTCAAACCCGTACCGAAAGGTCGGAGATTCCGCAAGCCGAACAAGATAAACTGGTTGACTTCGTCTCAGTCGTTTTGGCGGGAACCGAAGACACCTGGAACCGAAAATTTCAAGCTATCGGCCGTGACTATGCCGAACCGCAACTAGTCGTGTTCAGCGGCACGGTAGGTACGCAATGCGGCAATGCTAGTCGCGCTTTAGGTCCTTTTTATTGTCCGCTGGATCAGACGATTTATCTGGATCTGGAATTTTTCAATGAATTGTCGACGCGTTTCGGCGCACCCGGCGATTTTGCCCAAGCTTATGTCGTCGCGCACGAAGTCGGCCACCATGTCCAACAAGTTTTAGGCATACTGGACCAAGCTGATCGTGCCAAATCCCGCATGTCTCGTATCAAAGCCAATGCGATTTCAGTTCAAGTTGAATTGATGGCTGATTGCCTGGCCGGTGTATGGGGTCATGAAACGCAAAGTAAAAATTTGCTGGAAGACGGCGATGTCGAAGAAGCTCTACTCGCCGCCAGCAAAATTGGTGACGATGCGTTGCAAAAGCAAACACAAGGCGCGGTCGTGCCCGATTCTTTTACGCATGGTACATCCGACCAACGCTATGCAGCTTTTAAGAAGGGTTTTGAATCAGGCGAACTAGAAGCTTGTATTCAAAGCAAGTGATTATTTAATCGCAATCTGAATTTCGTTGCGACGGAACATCGGGAGAGTCCATGGCGGATCGTATCCGGCGATGACAGGTTGCCCAATGGATTCATATCCATTATCCACAAGCCATTTCTGTAATTCTTCGGTTTTCAACTTACGATTTTTTGCGTTCATAAATTCTGAAAACCGAATAACGGCCAATGTCCGGCTGTCGATCGTTTCGATCTTGATTGTTTTGTCTTTGGGCTGTGGGGCGGTATCGACCGTGTAGGATTGCGGCAAGACAAAGGACATCGTCCATGTTTCATTTTCCGCACGCATCAACACAGGAGCGGTCATCGCGATCTTCTCGCCTTGATTTTTATTTTGCAATACGGGTGCTGTCATCGCGATCTTAGACTGCTTTTCGTTATTGCCCGAAATGTATTTGAACAAACGGTCAAACGCGACATCGCCCA
Organism: Alphaproteobacteria bacterium; assembly: GCA_031412695.1. Taxonomy (GTDB): domain Bacteria; phylum Pseudomonadota; class Alphaproteobacteria; order Micavibrionales; family SZUA-601; genus JAQGJA01. The sequence continues at coordinate 638 of JANODM010000209.1, read as the reverse complement.
TGGAATCATAATCGCCAACGACAGATGTTTTCGCGATCACCAGAGGGCGGTATTCGCGAATTTCAATGGCACCATCCGCTTTAAGAACGGAATATGGCGCAATATCAACGCCTTGTTTACCGAATAAAGAACATGCGCTCATCGCCGCCACCGTAAAAAATAAAAGAACAAGCTTTTTAGTCATGACACATATCCTTTGGTGAAGTTTTAGATTTTAGCTTTGGGTCGAACGCGGGATAAACCGCCATCGACACCCAAAACCTGGCCTGTGATCCATGAATTATCGGTATCTAATAAAAACACGACAGCGCGTGCAATGTCTTCCGGTTTGCCGATGCGGCCCAATGCATGCATGGTTTCGGAATATTTTCGCGACATGTCATTTTGCGTCAAGCTTTTCGTCATCGGTGTTTCCACCAAGCCAGGGGCAACAGCATTAAAGCGCAGATTATTGCCCGCATACGTCGCTGCAGCTGATAACGTCAATCCAATGATGCCTGCTTTTGCGGCGGCAATCGCCTCGTGATTGGCCAAACCCTCGGTTGCAGCAGCCGATGAAATAAACACGACTGAACCACCTTCGGTCATATGTTTTCCTGCCGCGCGCGCGACGGCGAATGAAGTCGTCAACGACGCTT
>JANODM010000208.1:0-7878 GCA_031412695.1 Alphaproteobacteria bacterium | reverse complement strand
CAAAGATCGCGGAATTGATACGTTCGACCATATCGACACGCAGACATGTTTTGCCAAAAACAGGCAATCCCATAGCGCGGTAAAAGTCGCGATTCCCATTTTCAGGGCAAGCCATCGATACATTGCCTTCTTGGGGAAGGGGCGTTTGTTCGGCCTTAGCGTCGTGTTGTAAACGCCATAACGCAGCACGCATTTTTAACGCAGCGGGTTTCAACGCATCACGATGATAAATGTAATAAGCCCCCAAACGAACGCCCATTGATCCCAATGCTTGGCGATCTTCTTTTTCCATGCCTGTGATCAAGGCTTGAACGCTTTGACGCAAGATGACGCCGCCGCTTTCGTAGATTTGAAACGCAATCCCTTTGCCGGAACCTTTGACGTCGGCGTTTTCAAGTTTCAAAAGCGTGCCTAAATGTTTTTCGGTTTGTTCAACCCACCAACGCTGAATGCGTTCGGCGACAATTTTGTTTTGTACGTCTTCCAATAATTCCGTGTGCAATAGTTTGATCGAAGGCACGTAAAACGAAGCGCCTTTTTGCAGTTTGGCAATCGCGAATTGTTCTTCGCCATGACGCCATACGATTTGGCTTTGATCGTTTAACGAAAACGCAGCGTCGACTTGTTGCGCAAATACGTCGATGACATTTTGCAAAGGTTCTTTGAGCGCATTGCGAGCGGTTTTAAGTACCGCTTCTTTGTCTGCGTCCAACATCGTTTCTTCCGCCATGAAATGCCATCCCTGTAGGCGACCAATTGAGTGTCCTTCGACGATTACGATTCCGTCTTTTCGAACACCAGCCAACAGTTTATCGCGGTTTGCCAGACCGCGCAATAAGCTGGATGTGCGTTTATCGACAAAACGCTGCGTTAATCGTTCGTGCAACGCATCAGAAAGCCTGTCTTCGATATGGCGGGTTACAGCCTGCCAATGTTCGGCGTCGTACATCCAATTTTTGATATACGTGATATACGTCCAGGTTCGAATATAAGCGATACGCGTCAGTAATGTGTCCAGATCGCCGTCAACCCGATCAAGTCGTTGAATCTGTGTGGCGCACCAATCCTCGGGTAAATAATGCGGGTCGCTGGACAGATACCCGTAAATCTCGTGCAGGAATTTATGATGCTCGTCAATCATGATCTTGCGGAAATCAGGAATGGCGCAAATATCCCACAATAGTCGCACCTGATCGCTGGTCGTCGTTTTGGCGATGACATCGCGTTGTTTGGACAGGAATTGCAATGCCAGAAAATCATCTGTCTGGCGCGCCGGCATCAATGCGTCATCAAGAGGCTGTATGCTGAGGCTGCGCAACAAGGTCTCAACTGATTTAAATTCCAAGCGCGGATTACGCCAGCGCAAATGTTTGACGGGTTCGAAACGATGTTCCTGGATGGCTTCTGCCGTAACGGGATCGATCTCATTAATCTGATCCGTCACACCGAATGTGCCCGGGTTGCGAAAACGGCCCGCGCGTCCCGCGATCTGGGCCAATTCATCGGCGCGCAATGTGCGCGGGCGCAGGCCGTCGAACTTGCGCAATGCCGCCAACGCTACGTGCTGCACGTCCATATTCAATCCCATGCCGATGGCATCCGTCGCAACCAGGTAATCGACATCACCATTTTGATACATTTCGACCTGGGCGTTGCGGGTGCGAGGACTGAGCGCGCCAAGCACGATGGCTGTACCACCGCGTTGCTGACGGATCAATTCCGCTAGACGGTACACTTCGTTGATACTGAAGGCGACGATAACGGAACGAGGCGCAAGCCGCGTGATTTTTTTATAACCCGTATAAGTCAACGGAGACATGCGCTCACGCGTTTCAATGCGGCAACTTGGCATGAATTTCTTGATCATGTCGTACATGGTCAAGCTGCCTAGGAAAAGCGTCTCTTCTTCGCCCCTTGCACGTAACAGGCGATCGGTAAAAATATGCCCGCGTTCCGGATCGGCGCAGAGTTGAATTTCATCGATGCACATAAATTCGACGGATACCGAAACGGGCATCGCTTCGACGGTACAGACGAAATATTTCGGGTTAGGGGGGATAATCTTTTCTTCGCCCGTTATCAAAGCAACTTGATGGCGACCTTTTATTGCGATCAAGCGATCATAATTTTCGCGAGCCAAAAGACGTAATGGAAAACCGATCATGCCCGACCCGTACGACGCCATACGCTCGAGAGCGGTATACGTTTTTCCGGTGTTTGTCGGACCCAGGAGGGCGGACAATAATCCTTTTGATTCGCGGGCCAGCATTATCTTCCTTATTCCGTCACAATAGTACTTCCTTTTTATTTGAGTAGATATAAATTAAAATCGTCACTTTAGGGGATCTGCATATGCGTCACGTTGTTTGTCTAGTCGTTGTTGGTTTGATGTCGTTTGCGGCACCCGTTTTTGCTGCCGTGCCACAAGATTTGCAGAAAATCCTGCAAGCGCAGTTTGCTGAAATGAAACAGCAATCCCAAGGCCGTTTAACGACGACCGGTGACATCAAAGTAGAGGGCGACAACATCATCTATCCGGCCATGAAAGTCATGGTGACTGATATGAAATCATCGTGGATCGTGCCATCGACAGTGTTACGTTTTACCGGCCCTGCGAAAAACGGTAACATTCCGTTTGCGTTGCAATTACCTAGTAATTTTCAGCAAAAAGCTCTGGACGGAAAGACATTGCTGGACGTGGTTCTAAGTGGTCAAACGGTCACGGGTGAATGGTCGCAAAAAGAAAACACCATCGCGCGTCTGGATGCACAAATGGCTTCGGTCATGTGGGATGATGTGACGGCGGGAACGAAAACCACGGCCCGGGATATCGTCGTTAAAACCATGTCTAATTTTGTAAGTGCCGACAAAGTGAACATGTTGGTGGACATTCAAACCAAGAAATTTACGCGCCTGCCAGAAGGGTTCGGTACGACGTTGATGCCTGAAACATCCAGTTTGACCGGACAGATCAAAGCGTTGCCGAAATCGTTAGTGGTTTTCGGCGCGTTAGTGCCCGTGACAGGCGTTCAGGGATTGTTGGCGCAAACAGGCACGCAATTCGATATCAATGAAGTGAAAATGATAACGGCGAATGGCGCATCGATGACCGGTAACGGATGGTTCAAAGCCGCTCAGCCTGATTCTCAATTTCCCGTCTCGGGACGCATGAATATCGAATGGCAAAACTTGCAACAGGTTCTGACCTCGTTGCAGCAAGGCTTTAGCGCGGGTTCAGGCAACCGTGCTCAATCTGCGCAATCCATGGTGTTGCTGATGTTGTTGCAAGGGATGGGTAAGACAGTTGATAAAACCACGCAATATACCGTCGACATGACGCCAGACGGCAACATTATGCTGAATGGTCAGGATGTTACGGCGATGTTTACAGGGCCACGTTCGATGCTGAACATGTTCAGTTCTCAACCCTCTCAATCGCGAGTGCCAGCCTTTCCGGTTACTCCTGTGATGGATGAGGGGGCGATTTAAGCGAATTTCCCATAATTTCGATGAAATTATGCCGCAAATGTGCTTATTTCTGTTGACTCCTGAGGGTCTAAACCGTAAAAGGGTGGCCGCTTTAGCGATTGAAATAGTTAAATATAGAGATTAAACGATGAAACGCACGTACCAGCCCAGCAAAATCCGCCGCATCCGAGTTCACGGTTTCCGTGCCCGTATGGCCACAGTCAATGGCGCCAAAGTGCTGGCCCGTCGCCGCTCGAAAGGGCGTAAACGCCTCTGTGTTGCGCTCTAAAAACTGGCAAAGCCTTCGGCAACGCGCCGACTTTCTTTTTTTGCAGCAACACGGGCAAAAATGGGTAACTCCCGCTTTCGTCCTGCATACAAAATCTTCCGATCCCCTCGAGTTGCCTCATGTCGGCTTTACCGTCACGAAAAAAATCGGCAGTGCCGTTATTCGTAACCGTATCCGCCGTCGTTTGCGGGCAGTCATTGATCAAGTCGCCGCAGAAAACCTTTTGCCGCCATGGAAAATCAGCCTGACGGCCCGTTCGGATGCGTTGAACAAGGACTTCACGGAATTGGTACGTGATACGAAATGGGCCTTGCGCAAATTGCAAGAAAAACCGTCAGAAAAAACCGAATGAATAAACTTCTTACACAAGCGATGCGGGGCGTAATTTTGGCATATCGGTATATGTTCTCGCCGATCGTGGGACGCAATTGCCGCTTTCAGCCGACATGTTCATTATACGCCCTCGAGGCCATTGAAAAATATGGCCCATGGAAAGGCGGATGGTTAATGGTCAAACGTGTTCTATCCTGTCATCCGATCAAGGTATTAGGCGGCAAGCACGGATACGATCCTGTCCCGTAAAACCTTGCTGTCAGGGCCATTAGGCCTAGTCTTTGAGCCTATAATCTGTTACCTCTAAATCCAACAATCCGCCTTTAATTTTCAGCACTTTCCGGAAGACCCAATGCAAGACCGTATGCCACGTCCCGATGATCATCACCGTCTGATCCTTTTCTTTGTTCTGGCCGCAACCATCATGACGCTTTCCTATTTGTTCATCACCAAGCCGAACGCCGATCGCATGCGCGCGGCTGCAGTGGCTGAACGTATAATGGGCGAAAAAACGGCAGGAGTAGGCGTGGCCCAAGATGGCGAGAAAGCGGTTAAGTCGATTAATGATGCGCTTACCCAGCAGTCACGCATCACGGTCGATACAGCAAACTTAAAAGGCTCGTTCGGAACCACCGGTTTGCGTTTCGATGATATCGAGTTGAAAAATTATTACATGACGCTGGAGAAAACTGATCTGGTGCGCATGCTGGCACCCAGTGCAACAAAAAATGCGCAATTCGTCGAAGTCGGTTTAATGGCAGGATCTGCCGATATGCCCGCACCGGACAACAGCACGGCATGGCGATTAGTCAAGGGCGATAAATTGACGCCTGAAACACCTGTCGTTTTGGAATGGGATAATGCCGCAGGCATCACATTCCGCCGCACCCTGTCGATTGATGACATGTATATGCTGACGATCGATCAAGAGATCGTAAACAACACGGACAAAGCCGTTACGTTTTATCCCTATGCGTTGGTTTCCCAGACGCATCATATTCCTGAAAAAGGCGAAGTCGTATCGTTTGAAGATCGCGAGTCATCGGTCCAACATATCGGCCCCATCGGTTATCTGAACGAAGAATTGCAAGAAGAAAACTATAATAACGTCAAAGATGACGGTGAATTCAAATTCGAAAAAGTGAAAGGGTGGTTGGGTATTACCAGCAAATATTGGCTGGTTGCATTGATCCCCGATAACGCTCAAGAATTCGATGCGCGTTTCGTGCATCAAAAAGGTGCTGCGGGTCAGGATATTTACCAAAGCGACATGCGCGAAACCGCTATGGTTGCCGAAGCAGGTTCTACGCAGAAAAATACGATGCGTTTTTTCATCGGAGCCAAAAAGCTGAGTGTACTGAACGACTATGAGAAATTACATGGCGTTCAAAAATTCGATTTGGCCGTCGATTTCGGCGTTTTGTATTTCCTGACCAAGCCGCTTTATCACTTGCTGACGTTCTTGGGAAATTTCTTTCACGATACGTCCGGTTTGACGGTGTCATTTGGCGTCGCATTGCTGGTATTAACGGTTATCCTGCGGATCGTGACCTTCCCATTGCAAAACAAAGCCTATCGGTCGATGAACAAGATGAAAGATCTTGGGCCGAAATTGCACGCGCTTAAAGAAAAATATCCAGACGACAAAGCCATGTTTCAAAAAGAGACGATGGAATTGTATCGCAAAGAAAAAATCAATCCGGCCAGCGGATGTTTGCCGATCTTGTTGCAAATCCCGATTTTCTTTGCTTTGTACAAAGTTATTTATATTACGTTGGATATGCGCCATGCACCGTTTTGGGGTTGGATTCACGATTTGTCCGCGCCTGATCCGACAAGCGTTTTAAATGCGTTCGGATTGTTGCATTTCAATTTGCCTGCGTTTTTGGTCGTTGGGGCTTGGCCCATCATTTACGGGGCGACGATGTATGTTCAACAAGCCTTGAACCCCAAACCAGAAGACCCGATGCAGCAACAAATTTTTGCGATGTTGCCTTGGATTTTTACCTTTGTCTTTGCAAAGTTCCCTGCCGGTTTAGTTATTTACTATAGCTGGTCGAACTTGTTGGGTATCGTGCAGCAATATTCGTTGCGCAAATTAAATCCGGCCATTGCCCAAGCGAACGCCAAGGCTAAACCTGTCAAAGCAAAGAAAAAATAAAACGCATGAACAAAGTGACGGCAAAACAAATCGAAGATGGCGCCGCGTTGTTCCGTAACCAAGCGAAATTCATGTGGGGTTCGACGACGGTCGGTCAATTTCCCCGCACGGCGTTTCCTGAAATCGCTTTTGTCGGGCGTTCCAATGTCGGTAAGTCGTCGCTAATCAATGCGCTGACAGGCCAGCGTGGTTTGGCTAAAACGTCGAAAACACCTGGCCGCACTCAGCAGTTTAATTTTTTTAACTTAGGTGACCGTTTTATGTTGGTCGACATGCCCGGCTATGGTTACGCATCGGTCGGCAAGCAATTGGGCCGTATGTGGGAAACCATGGCAGATGATTATTTTAAAAATCGCGATCAACTAAGACGGCTTTTCGTTCTGATCGACAGCCGCCACGGCCTTAAGGATACGGATCGGATGTTGATGGATTGGTTGAACCGCTTGGTCGTACCATATCAGATCGTTTTGACTAAAGTCGACAAAGCCGACAAAGACGAAGTAGAAAAAGTTAAAGACGAAGTCGCCACGGAATTAAAAAAGAATGCTGCTGCGACGCCCTATGTCGTCCTAACCAGCGCGGAAGCCAAGCAAGGTCTTGAAGAATTGCGCGGAATCATTGCTTCTCTCCGTTAGAAAGCTTAAGGTGTGTGGATGACATTTTCGACTGACATGTTGATTTATCTTACCGCAGGGGCCGTGATCGGCGCTTTGATCGTCTATGGATTCATGGCCGTCCTTGTACGTGAGTTGAAAATGCGTTTGGCCTTGCAAGAGCAATCACGGGAACATTTGGCTGAAACCTTCAAAGCCTTGTCGTCGGATGCATTGCAGTCGAATAACCAGCAATTTTTAACATTGGCAACAGAAAACCTGCAGCGTTTTCAGCAACAGGCGGATAATCAATTACAACAAAAGCAAAACGCTATTGCTCAAATGTTGCAACCCGTCACCGAAACATTGCAAAAAATGGATGGAAAAATCGCCGAGATCGAACAAAAGCGTGAAGGTGCCTATGTCGAGCTAAAAACTCTTGTGGGTGCGATGAAAGATCAACATCTTCAACTGCAAAATCAAACCTCTTCATTGGCTCAGGCTTTGCGTGCCCCTACGGTTCGTGGTCAATGGGGCGAGATGCAATTAATCCGCGTCTTACAGTTTTCGGGATTATTGGAAAAAACACATTATAAAACCCAAGCACACATCCCCGGTATGCGCCCTGACGTTGTTGTCGATTTGCCACCCGATAAAGTTCTGGTCATCGATGCCAAGGTACCGATGCATAATTATTTGGGCGCGATGCAGGCCGACATTTCGGATGAAGCCAAGAACGTTTTGTTGGTAAAACACGCAACGGATTTTAAAGACCACATCAAAAAACTATCTAAAAAAGATTACACGCAAGGCTTTGATAGTTTTGATTGGGTTATCATGTTTGTACCGCTTGATGGCTTGATTCAAATGGCGACGGATAAAGACCCTGATTTGATCGAATATGCCTGGAGAAATAACGTCGTATTGGCAACACCGACGAATCTGCTTGGTTTGATGCGTACTGTTTCTTATGCGCATGAGCAATTCAAAGTAAATGAAAACGCTAAAGAGATTGCCCGAACGGGCAATCTCTT
>JANODM010000207.1:0-4291 GCA_031412695.1 Alphaproteobacteria bacterium | reverse complement strand
GCATCGGCACGTATCTTAAGGCATCCTGGCAATCACACGATCAAGTCGGCGATAAGGGCAATGACCAAATCCGCGTCAATGCCAAAGAACTACGCTGCAAAGTAATGGGCGAGGGCGCGAACTTGGCAGTGACCCAAGCTGCACGTATCGAGTTCGGTCAAATGGGCGGCAAATGCAATGCCGACTTTATCGATAACTCGGGCGGCGTCGACACATCCGACCACGAAGTCAACATTAAGATTCTGTTGCAGCCTTTGGTCAACGCTAAAAAATTGGCCAATGAAGACCGCAATAAATTACTGGAGTCTATGACGGCCGATGTCGGATCGCATGTGTTGAAAAACAATTACGATCAGTCTTTGGCATTATCCTTGATGGAAAGCCGTGCCGCAGAAGACTTGCCCCAGCATGCGCAATTCATGCGCCAATTGGAACGCCAGAATATGCTGGATCGTAAATTGGAAGGTTTGCCGGATGACGAAACCATTCAACGTCTGATGCTGCGTCGTCAGGGTTTGACGCGTTCGGAATTAGCAATTTTATTGGCGTATTCCAAAATCACGTTGTTCAATCAATTGATGAATTCCAAAGTGGCCGAAGACGAGGCCATGGAACATCAATTAATGGAATATTTCCCGGATATGATTCAGGAAAAATATTCCAAAGAAGTTTCCGGTCACAAGCTGAAAAAAGAAATTATCGCGACTGAAATAGCAAACGTTATCGTCAACCGCATGGGTCCAACTTTCGTTGCCAACGAAAAGATGCGCGCAGGCGTCAGTTACGAAGCCGTTGCACGTGCCTGGCTGTTGGTGCGTTCGGCATTCGATATGCGAACCTTGTGGGCCGAAGTTGACAAATTGGACAACAAAGTTCCCGCGGCATTTCAGATGGAATTATACAACCGTATGACTAATGTGATGGATCAGGGCGTGAAATGGTTCCTGCATCACCATAATGGCGATCTGTCCTTAAAGACGTTGATTCCGATGTACCGCGATCAATTGGCGCAATTGCAACAAGTTTTGCTGGATGTGTTGCCTGAAGCGGCACATCAATCCATCGAAGCACGTATGGCGCAATTCGACCAATACCCCGCTTTGCGTGACGACGTTAAGAAACGTCTTGTCGGTCTGCCTGTGCTATTGGCCGGGTGCGATGTAGTGTATTTGAATGAAAAAACTAAAGCCAAACCAGAGAACGTCGCCAAAGTTTATTTCGCTTTGTTGGACCGACTCAAAATGATGGTTCTTCGCGATCAGTTGAATAACACCCCGACCGATACATCCTGGGCCCAGGAAGTCGTCGACGGGATGAAAAACGACGTTCAAACATTATTGGCCGATTTGACGTTGCAATTTTTGCAAACAGGCAAAGACGTCGATAGCGTTCTGACATGGTTGGACCAACGTCAATCGTCTTTACAAGCCGTTGATGTTGCTTTGAACGATATGGAACGCGGTGGGTCGGCGGACATGAACTTATTGACAGTTGTAGTTCAACGCTTGCGTCGTCTAGTCTATACGTCGGAGGCCTAACAAAAGAATGGCTCAAAAAATCGACCTGATTGCACCGAAGATCGAAAAAGACAGCTCGGCGTTGACGCTGGTGCGCTGGTTGAAACAGATCGGCGATGCGATCATGCTGAACGAGCCTTTGGCTGAAATCAAAGGGGCCGAGGCGCGCGGATATGTTCATTCGCCCGCCGAAGGCACATTGTCGACAATCAATATTCGTAATGGTCAAAGCTTGCTAAGCGGATCGTTGATGGGCCAAATCGCCGTCATTTCCAAAAAAGACATTGACTGGGGCAATTTTGATCAAGTTACAGCGTTACTTGAAGAGTTTGCTGAAAAATCAAAAGATCCCAGAAATTTAAAAGATACAAATGAAGCATTAGGTCAGCTTTTGGGCGTGGCTGATAAGGATGTTTTTCGGCAAATGTCAGTCGAAAACCAAAACAAGTTTTTGCAAAACGTTGTCGATCAACATTCTCAAAACGGCCTTAGTGCTGCGGATATCGCGCAGAAATTGCTTGAAGGTTTAGCATTGCGCAACCCCAAGGTTTCAGGTCCGGCCGTACGCGGTCCCGCTATGGGCATGGCAATTCCGACACCGGGCGGCAATATGGTTGGTGGAAATAATGCTCAGCCGCCCCAGCAATGGCCGCAACTGGAAGACGATAAAAACAAAAACTAACGTCTTCGAATTTTTATCTTACATATGAATCGGCAAAGCGAATGTCGCCAGAGCCGCTTCTTTGACCACTTCGTTCAGGGTCGGGTGTGCGTGACAGGTGCGCGCCAGATCTTCGGAACTGCCGCTGAATTCCATCAACACGGCAACTTCGTGGATCAATGTGCCGGCTTCTGCACCGACGATATGCGCGCCCAACACTTTATCCGTTTTGGCGTCAGCGATGATTTTAACAAAACCGTCTACGGCGTTCATCGCGCGGGCACGGCCATTGGCTGAATAGGGGAATTTACCGACCTTGATAGCAACGCCTTCTTTTTTCAATTGGTCTTCGGTTTTGCCGATATTGGCCGCTTCGGGGGCCGTGTAGACGACACCGGGAACCAAATTGTAATCGATATGGCCCGTTTGGCCCGCCAGCATTTCGGCGAGGATAAAGCCTTCGTCTTCGGCTTTGTGTGCCAACATCGGACCGGGGATCACGTCGCCGATGGCGTAAATGCCTTCAACATTCGTCTCGAATGTTTCATCAACCAGGATGCGCCCACGTTCATCACATTTAACGCCAACTTTTTCTAAACCTAAGCCATCCGTATAGGCTTTGCGGCCGATTGCGACCAAAACGATATCCGCTGACAAGTTTTCAACCGCACCACCGGCAGCAGGCTCAACCGTCAATGCCACGCCTTTTTTATCGGCTTTTGCGCTGGTGACTTTGGTCGATAATTTGAATTCCATGCCCTGTTTGGTCAGAATTTTCAGCATCTCTTTCGACACGTCATTATCCATGCCAAGCAGAATGCGATCCAAATATTCAACGATGGTGACTTTGGAACCCAAGCGGCTCCAAACCGATGCCATTTCCAATCCGATAACGCCGCCGCCGATGACAACCATTGACCCTGGCACTTTATCAAGAACAAGCGCGCCAGTAGAGGAAACGATTTGTTTTTCATCGATCGTAACATTCGGGATATCAATCCAGGCCGAGCCTGTGGCGATCACGATATATTTGCCTGTGATGTCTTGCGACGTGCCTTTATCGGATGTCGCGGTGACGACCCCAGGCGATTTGATGGAACCGAAACCCGTAAAGCGTTCAATCTTGTTTTTCTTGAAAAGGAAATCGACACCTTTGGTATTCGCATCGACGACGTCTTGTTTGAACGCCATCATCTTTGCCAGATCGACTTTGGCACCTGAAATTTTAATGCCGATTTTTTCAAAATCATGTTCGGCTTTGTGAAATTCGTGGCTAGCGGATAATAACGCTTTGGATGGAATACATCCGACATTCAAACATGTACCGCCTAAGCTTGCGCGTACTTCGACGACAGCGACTTTTTTGCCAAGCTGTGCCGCTTTGATCGCGTGAACATACCCGCCAGGGCCGCCACCGATGACGATGATATCAAATTGCGTTGTCATGATTACATGTCCAAAAGTAAGCGTTGCGGATCTTCGATGGCGTCTTTGATGCGCACCAAAAAGCTGACAGCTTCGCGGCCATCGATGATGCGGTGATCATATGATAGAGCGATATACATCATCGGACGGATGACGACTTGGCCATTGACCGCGATGGGGCGTTCTTTGATGGAATGCATTCCCAAAATACCGGATTGCGGTGCGTTCAAAATCGGTGTAGACATCAACGATCCGAAAACGCCGCCATTTGTAATCGTAAATGTGCCGCCTGTCATATCAGCCATCGATAATTTACCTTCAGCGGCACGTTTACCGAAATCAGCAATCGTATTCTCGATATCGGCAAAATTCATTTCATCGGTATTGCGTAAGACAGGCACAACCAAACCATTAGGGGTGCTGACCGCTACACCGATATCATAATAGTTTTTGTATACTAGATCATCGCCGTCGATTTCCGCATTGACCGCAGGGAAATCACGCAGCGCATTAACGGCAGCCTTGACAAAGAACGACATGAAACCCAGACGAGCCTTATGCTTTTTCTCGAAAGTTTCTTTGTATTGGTTACGCAACGCCATCACGGCAGACATATCGACTTCGTTGAAAGTGGTCAGCATCGCAGCCGTATTTTGTGCTTCTTTCAAACGGCGTGCAATTGTTTGGC
>JANODM010000206.1:0-8205 GCA_031412695.1 Alphaproteobacteria bacterium | reverse complement strand
GGCGGACAACAAGGTATTGCAACAGAAAACACGCAGTTTTGGAAACATCTGGCCTTATCCGGAATTATCGGCGGCATCAACCCGGTCGCGACTGTGGCTATTTGGGGCCAAAGCCATCCTGCGACACCACTTGGCGGTGGTTTTTCCGTCGTATCGTCAATTCAAGATCCGGGCGACCCGACAGGAAGTGCGTTTAACGGCGCGTTAGGTTTGCGTATGCATGGTGATTTGAACAATGGTATCGTCGATCAATCGCCAACCGTCACTCCGCGTCAGGCTGCGTATATCGACCGCAAACTGGATGACGGATTTTCCAACCGCGGGACTGCACGCGGTTACGCTGCGGGTATTGCGGGTCCAGCCGCACAAGCCGCGTGTGAAACCGATTACGACGAACGAAACGAACAAATCCTGTGCATCATGGGATTTGTGATGAACCTCTAAAAAACTACTCTCAACAAGGAAAACAAAAAATGAAAAACTATCTCAGCGGCGCGATCCTAGCGTGCGCATTACTTGCCTCACCTTCTTTTGCATCGGATTGCACCGCGTTACCAGGGCATGCAGCTGTCAAAGCAGCACTTATCGAGGCTCGCAACACAGATAACGGCGGATTGAATTTGGATATGTGGGGGACCGTCGTCGACCGCAGTGGTACTGTTTGCGCCATCGCCTATTCCGGTACGGATGAAGCGTCGCAATGGCCGATCAGCCGCGTGATCTCGGCACAAAAGGCCAATACGGCAAACGGTCTCAGTCTTAAGGGTTTAGCATTATCCACCGCCAATTTATATTCGCCGACACAACCCGGAGGCAGCCTGTTCGGTTTACAAGAAAGCAATCCTGTCGACACGAATGTCGCCTATAGCGGCGACGCCAAAACATTCGGCACGGCAACAGATCCGTTGGTTGGCAAACGTATCGGTGGTGTAAATGTTTTCGGCGGCGGCTTGGCTCTGTATGATGCCAAAGGCGATTTGTTGGGCGGGTTAGGCGTCAGCGGCGATACGTCTTGCGCCGATCACAACATCGCATGGCGCGCGCGTCATGCGTTGAAACTTGATTTCGTGCCCGCAGGTGTTTCTACGGATAAAAACGACAATATCGTGTACGATGTCACAAACGGCAAGTCGACCGGCGGCTTCGGTCATGTAACCTGCGGCGGCAAAGAAGATACAATTGCTAAAACGCTTGCGCCGACGCAAAAAACAGCAGCGCCTGCTATGGCCCCTGTCGTCGATAAAAAATAGAATCGGATGATTAAATGAAAACGCCGCCCGTTAAAAAGGCGGCGTTTTTTATTTGCGTTTAATGACGGGCGGGTCATTACTGATACGGCTGACCGATGGTAGACGTTCAAAGATCTCATCGGCTTGGCGCATGACGCTTTTATCCGTCGTCTCGGCGGCCTCTGTATCGACGGGATAACGAATGACGATATTCAATCCATCAGCGGTTTTTTCAACCTTGCCTTCGGGGCGCGGCTCTTTAACGCGCAGACGCGTCGATTGTTCCATCGCCGCTTTTTGCATGTCGATCATGCCTTTGCTGTCTTTATAAACGGAGTCAATTAATTCGCGCAGTTTCATTTCTGCCAAAGCACGCTCGGTATCAGGCTCAAGCATATAGGTCATTTCGTGCCAACGATAACTAACGCCTGGTACTTGTTTGAAAAACGGCGTCGGCTGGAACAGGATCGAATTAGGGAATGCAACGATACGTCCTGTCGGGCGGAATTGACCTTTTTCCTCGATTACTTCCATGATGTATAAGCGAATGAAACCTGTTTCGATCACATCGCCCGTCGTCGTACCGATGGTAACGCGACTGCCGATTTTAATACCGAAACGTCCAAAGAAAAAGAAATAGGCGACAATCGACAGAATGACGTTTTGCAACGCGACTGCCAAACCTGCCGTCAGAAACCCGATAAACGTTGCTATCGATCCGAATTCGCTGATTAAATTCAAAATGACGATCAACGCGACTAAGATGCCAACGATCACGCGGCGCATAATATTAAATTGACGGCGGCGACGCGCATCGGCGACGTATTGCGACAATCCGCGGCGTGCGATTTCTGACAATAAAAACGGTACGGCGATGACGATCAACAGGGTGACAATTCGTATCACCAAACGACGCGCAACCTCTGACATCTCGTCAGAAAAAATTTCCTGCCACGCCTCAACATTTTGCACAGCACCGGCCAATGCCAGGCGTTGCTTACTCAACGGCACAATAAGAGCCGATAAGCGTTTGAAATCGACATTCAGCTGTGTTAATTCGCGACCTTGTTCGACTAATGCCTCGGCAGGCGCATTATCCGTGATCTTGGACAGTTCACGGCTGCGATTGACGATTTCCAATAAACGGTCCCGCTGTTCACTGATTTTATCGGCGTTGGTTTTTTGAACGGTTCGTGTTTCGTCTAATAAATTGCTTAGGTCTTGTTTCTGACGGGAGCGTTTGATCAATTCACTGACCAAACCGATAACGCCTTTTGCCTCGCTTGTGGCTTCAGGTAAAGCTTTTGTATCTGTATTAGGGAGTCCGGGGATCAGCGCCTGCGTGACAGACGGCGAAGTCGTTGTTGTTATCGTTGTAGTATTGCTTGCTGTCGCATTTGACGCGTCTGATTTCTTTTTAGTTTGCGCTAATTCGGGAATTGCTTTGGCTAGATTATCAATCTGCCCCGCCAAGGTTTCGGTCGTATCTTCCGACGACGACATTTTCAATACGGCTTCGATCAAATCGGATTGCGTTTTTGCCAAATTCAGCTCGGCGTCCAATTTTTTTCGACGGGCTTGCAAAACGGCACGCTGAGCTTGCGACGCGCGCCCCAATTCGGAATCGGTTGCTGCAATTCGTCGACGCAAATCTGCTGCTCTGAGGTCGATATTGATCTTGGCTTGGGCGGCATTGAACGGTTTATCGGTGTCATCCGTGCCGGGGTCTTCATCTTCTTCGGCATTTTCTTCGGTATCTTGTGCAGCCTCCACTTTATCCGCCTCTATTGCGGCGCGGTCTTCTTCTGTCTGAATCTCGGTCAGAATATCGTTTTGGACGCGGGCAAAATCAAAAGCATAGCGTAACGCTCGCAACGCGTTCTGTTTCAGACTTTTGTGCAACAACGCTTCGCGCGAATTAATGTCCGACGTTTCCGCCGCGGTAACATCACGATATAACAGGATGGATTCGTCCAAATAACTGAGGATTTCTTTTTCCGTGACAGGCGCGTCGGCAGAAAGACTAGGCAAAGCTGTCAGCATGACAGCCGCGATCATCATGGTTTTGATTATGTTGCGCATTGTCCTATTTTTCCTTATTTCATACCCTTCTTATGTACGGCGCAAATGCTTAAAAGTCGAGGCTGTGACGCCATCACAGTCTTCAAAATCCGCCCATAAAAAAACCCGGGGGTTGCGGTAGTAAAATTCCCCCGGGTTTCTCAGTTTGTATTTGTGAAACTATCTCAAGCGATAGCCTTCTCTTTTCCGGCGGCTGCCTTACCGGCAGCTTCCGGATCGCGCAGCACATAGCCGCGACCCCAAACGGTCTCGATATAGTTTTGACCGCCCGTGGCATTTGCTAATTTCTTGCGTAACTTACAGATAAACACGTCGATAATCTTGACTTCAGGTTCGTCCATACCGCCATAAAGGTGGTTCAGGAACATTTCCTTGGTCAATGTCGTGCCCTTACGCAGAGACAATAATTCCAAAATTCCGTATTCTTTGCCCGTCAAATGTAACGGTTTGCTGTCGGCATCAACGGTGCGAGCGTCTAAATTGACCGCTAGCTTGCCGGTTTTGATGATCGATTGCGCGTGGCCTTTCGAACGGCGGACGATGGCATGAATTCGTGCCAAGAGTTCACGTTTGTCAAAAGGCTTTGTCAGATAATCGTCGGCACCAAAACCAAGACCTTTGATCTTGCTGTCCAATTCCGTCAGACCTGATAAAATCAGGATCGGCGTTTCGACGCGGGCATCGCGCAAACGGCGCAACACTTCATACCCGTCGATATCGGGCAACATGATGTCCAAAATAATGATGTCGTAATCATAAAGTTTACCGATTTCCAAACCGTCTTCACCAAGATCGGTTGAATCGACAATAAAATTCTCAGACTTCAGCATCAACTCGATTGATTTAGCGGTTGAGCTATCGTCTTCCACAAGTAAAACGCGCATAGGAGCCTCCCCTGATGGACACTGAGTCGCGTGGTGCGCCTCAGCTCTAGTGTAGCGTTAATTAAGGTTAATTAACAAGAGAAAAGTTAATCCCGAGTTAATGGCCCTTCTTGATTCAAAGGGATAAACGGGGTAGGCCTTGACAGAATAGTTTATACCATAGCAAAATCAATGACTTAAGTAGGATTAATGTTTCTACTGGAAACTGCATCATGATTTCTCTAAGCTTATCAAAATGATGAAACATGCGCCCCTCTTTTTTGTTCTTTCCGTTCTTTTTTCGATCCCCGTATCGATGGCGCACGCAGCCACGCAAGATGTGGTGAAGAACAGTGCGGACTGTGCCTTTGATCCGAAAAATATCGTCATTAATGACGTGGTGAAACTCTATTCCTGCGTGCCAATGGCGGATGCGTTGTGCGCGCAAATCTGCAGCGATAAATCAGTCAGTACCGCGATCAATACAACCATTGAAAACACCAAGATCGGCAAGACAACAATCATGTGTCGCATTCCGAACGGTGACGCTCCGCAAAAACGCGAAGCGGGAATCAACGGCCTGGCCGACACCATCGCCATCCAATGCGAGCCGAGTGCCGCAAAATAACCTAACTTAATTCTGCCGCGTCACTGGCCAGCTTATCAACGCGTTCGTTTTCCGTGTGGCCATCATGGCCGCGCACCCAATGCCAGGCGACATTATGCCGTGAGGCTTGTTCGTCCAGTTCGATCCATAAATCGGGATTAGCGACTTTTTTGAATTTTTTCGCTTTCCACCCCGGCAACCATTCCGTCATGCCTTTTTGAACATAGGAACTGTCGGTATACAGATCGACGCGGCACACCGCCTTTAGACTACGCAACGCTTCGATAGCAGCGCGGAGTTCCATGCGGTTATTCGTCGTGTTTTCTTCATGTCCTGAAATCTCTTTTTCAGTTTCGCCATAAATCAACAACGCCGCCCAACCACCAGGGCCTGGATTACCTTTGCATGCGCCATCGGTGAAAATCTTGACGTGTTTCATCGTCATCTCAACCCGTATAGACGCTGACATAAACATCCAACGTCATCGTGTCAAAATCGGTTTCCAATGCCGCTTCTTTACGTGCCTCGGTTGCGCGATAGCCGTGTGGCGTCATGATCAGCAGATCATTTAAATACCCAGAATTAATGTTCGGCAACGACGTGGTCAAACGTTCCTGTTTGATGCGCGTCATTCCCATGGGGGCCGCAGGCTGCGCAGTCGGCTCTTTGACATCGTCATATAAAGCGCGCCGTAATTCGATCAGATGGTCAGGCCCGACTGTTACATCAATAATAATCCCCGATTTCGTCAGCACACGTTTGAATTCGCGCCAAACAGGAAAACCAAACAGGCTTAACACGACATCGATCGAATTATTCAATACAGGCAGATGCGCATTCGTAGCCACACACCACAACAGATCGCGGTCACGTTTTGCTGCAGCGATGATTGCCTCTTTGGAAATATCCATCCCAGCAATCGCATAAGATCGGTCGTCTCGAATACTGGGCATATGCATGACCAACTCGGCGGCATAATAGCCCTCACCGCATCCCGCATCCAAGAACGAAAAGTTTTCGCAATCGCTGTGCGTGACGACATGCTCTTCGACCAATGCATTTAATTTATCTGAAATCGCCTGATAAAATCCGGCATTCAAAAAACGCTGGCGAGCTTCGACCATTTCTTTGGAATCGCCGGGTTCTTTGCTTTTTTTGAATTGCACAGGCAATAAATTCAACGTGCCATAGCGGTCGAAATCAAAGCAATGTTTTTTCGTGCATAGCACCGATTTACCTTCGATATCCAATTTCGTCCCTTCCAAAGGACACGCCAAAGCGTTGAACGGAATACGGTTCATGCCGCACCTGCAACAGTTAAAAATCGCGGCATATTGAATATCACATCTTCTTGCACGGTCACAATATCCTCAACCACCACCTCAAAACGAGCACTTAAATTTTCAATCACGTTTTGCACCAAATACTCGGGTGCAGATGCCCCCGAACTTAAACCCATCACGCCGACGCTTTCAAACCACGCCCAATCGATCTCCGATGCATCATCGATTAAAAACGCTGCACGCGCGCCAGCGTTCTTGGCCGTTTCAACCAGCCGATTTGAATTCGACGAATTTTTTCCACCAACGATCAAAAACAAATCTGCAAAAGGTGCAATCACTTTGACAGCCGCTTGGCGATTCGTCGTCGCATAACAAATATCTTCTTTTTTCGGTGCATCAATGTTCGGGAAACGGCTTTGTAATGCGGCGATAATATCGGCTGTTTCATCAACCGATAATGTCGTCTGCGTTACGAAGGCCAGATTATTTTCGTTTTTTACCTGTAACATTTCTACGTCTGCAACATTTTCCACTAATAAGACGGTCCCGTCGACTAGTTGGCCGGTCGTGCCGGCGACTTCAGGATGGCCTTTATGACCGATCATGATGATTTGTTTTTGCTGGCGATCATAAAGATCCACCTGGCGGTGTACTTTTGTCACCAGCGGACAGGTCGCATCGATGGCAAACAAATTCAAATTGCGGGCCGCTTCGACAACGGATTTCGCGACACCATGGGCGGAAAACAAGACGGGCTGGGTCGTGCCGCTTGGAATATCGGTCAGCTCTTTCACGAACACCGCTCCTTTGGCCTCCAAAGCGGCGACCACATATTTATTATGCACGATCTGGTGACGGACATAGACGGGTGACCCGTATTTTTCCAAGGCACGCTCGACCATTTGAATCGCCCGATCCACCCCGGCGCAAAAGCCTCGGGGTCCGGCCAGTTTGATCGCAAGCGGTTTTTTATCGGACATGCTTGTTTTATGGCCCAAACCTCAGCCCATGAAAAGCCGTCCTTTTCATGAATTCGGCTTTTCAAGCGTGCTTGGGGTCGTGTTGCGGGTGCGATAACGGTAATTAATCATCAAGTAATGCCTTGTATGGTGAAGTAAGAAACCAATCTCCTTGCGCATGTGAAGAATGACCGATCTTTCACCCTCTTTCCTTCCCGACCTCTTAAAAAATGCTGCGGCCTTGTATGGCAATCGCACAGCCGTTGATTTCCTGGATGCGAAAACATCCTATGCGCAACTTTGGGACCAAGCTCAACGCGTCGCATCAGGCCTTCAGGCTCAAGGACTACAAAAAGGTGACCGCGTCGGATTGATGCTGCCCAATTGCGCGACCTATCTGCAAAGTTATTTCGGCGTGTTATTGGCTGGCGGTACAGTCGTCAATATCAATCCGCTTTATTCGCCTGCGGAATTAAATCACATCATCAATGATAGTAATCCGCGTTACGTCATCACGCTTGATCTTGCACAGTTGTTTAATAAGTTGCTGCCGTTCAAACAAGGCCGCACATTGATCGCAGCCTCGATGGTGAAACAATTACCGCGCCTCAAAGGAATCGGTTTTCGTATCGCCAAAGGCCATGAACTGGCTAAACTTCCAGATACGACGGTCTGCTTTGAAACCTTGTTAAACACAATGCAACCGCTGCAACCCGTCAGCGTTGACCTGATGCGCGATGTCGCCGTGTTGCAATATACGGGCGGCACCACAGGTACCAGCAAAGGGGCGATGCTCTCTCATGCGAATTTAAGTATCAACGCGAAACAATCACGCGGGTGGTTTGCTTTGGCCAAAGATGGCCAGGAATCGGCCTTGGCCGTGATTCCGTTTTTCCATGCCTTTGCTTTGACGACATTGGTCAATCTGTCGGTGCTGATGGGCACAACCATTATCGCCTTGCCGCGTTTTGATTTACGCCAAGTATTGAAAACCATTCACGCGAAAAGGCCGACGATATTTCCGGCGGTGCCCACCATTTACAACGCAATCAATAACGCGCCCGATTTATCCCAGTATAATATACGCTCGCTAAAATTCTGTGTGGCAGGTGGTGCACCCTTGCCGCTTGAAGTCAAACAAACTTTTGAGCAAAAAACCGGTTGCATTCTGGTTGAGGGATA
>JANODM010000205.1:0-2516 GCA_031412695.1 Alphaproteobacteria bacterium | reverse complement strand
ATTATTTGGGCGTACAAACATTGTATGACCGTTATTTCATCCACACGCCCGCCCCTGAAAAGCGTCGTTTGGAAACCCCACAAGCGTTTTTCATGCGCGTCGCCATGGGCCTCAGTCTCAAGGAAAAAGACCGCGAACAAGCGGCCATCGATTTCTACAACAAACTCTCGTCTTTCCACGCGCTGGCGTCGACCCCGACCTTGTTCAACGCGGGTACGCTGAAATCACAGCTATCAAGCTGCTATCTCAATACATTCGACGATTCCATCGACGGAATTTTCGACGGCTTGTGGCAAGAAGCGCGCAAATCGAAACACGCCGGGGGCCTTGGCTTTGACCTGACGCCGTTGCGCGCACGCAACAGCTACATCAAAGGTACGAATGGCGAAAACCAAGGTGCCGTATTTTTCTGGAAGCTGTTCAATGATTTGCTGATTGCGGTCAACCAAGGCGGCAAACGCAAAGGCGCAGGCTGCGCGTATTTGGAAACCTGGCACGGTGACATCGAAGACTTTATGAATTTGCGCAAGAACACGGGCGATGACCGTATCCGCACACATGACATGAACACCGCCAACTGGATTCCTGATTTGTTTATGAAACAAGTTTTGAATGACGGGCCATGGTATTTGTTCAGCCCGAACGAAGCCCCTGAATTGCATGACTCGTATGGTCCTGAATTCGAAGCGCATTACGCGCGCTACATCGAAAAAGGCCAAAAAGGCGAATTGCGCGTCTTCGAAGAACGCAACGCCAAAGATTTGTGGAAAAAAATGCTGCGCTCCCTCTTTGAAACAGGCCACCCATGGATCACGTTCAAAGACCCAAGCAATGTGCGTTATTCCTTGCAACATGAAGGCGTCGTGCATTCGTCGAATTTATGCACGGAAATTTTAGAACACACCAAAGCGTCGAAATATGTTGAAGGCATTAAAACAGAAGTCGGCGAAACCGCTGTCTGCAACTTGGCTTCGATCAATTTAGCCGAACATGTCGACATGACGGGCGCAAAAGCCGAAGTGAATTGGGACAAATTGGCCGCAACCACGCGTTCAACCATCCGCATGTTGGATAACGTGATTGATTTGAATTACTATCCGACGCAAGAAGCGGCGAAATCGAATATGCGTCACCGCTTTATCGGCATGGGATCGATGGGCTGGCAGGATTTATTCTATATGATGGGCATTAATTACGAAGCCCCCGAAGCCGTGACCTTGTCGGATAAAATCTATGAGTTCATTTCGTATCACGCGATCCAAGCGTCATCCGAATTGGCCAAAGAAAAAGGCACGTTCCCTTCCTATGAAGGCTCGACCTGGTCGAAAAACATCTTCCCGATCGACACCTATAAGACATTGATGGAACAACGCGGCAGCACGGCGATCATCGTCGGCGGCACAAATGAGACCTTGGATTGGGCACCCGTTCGCGCGCATGTCGCCAAATACGGTATGCGCAATGCGTTGACCATGGCGATTGCACCGACCGCAACGATCTCGTTTATCGCGTCTTGCTCGCAATCGATCGAACCGGATTTCAGCGTGTTATACGTGTATTCTACCCTGTCGGGCGAATTCACCGTCACCAACCAGCATTTCGTGCGTGACATGAAAAAATTGGGTATCTGGGACGAAGATATGGTGTCTTTGATCAAACATGTCGACGGTGATTTGTCGTTATTGGACGATGATGTCGTGCCGAAAGCGATCAAAGACAAATACAAAACTGCTTTCCGTCTCGATCAAATGAAATTATTGGAATGCGGGGCCGCACGCCAAAAATGGATCGATCAAGGCATGTCGTTGAATTTGTATAACAACCAGACCAGCTTGAAAAATCTGAACGACACCTATTTATATGCGTGGCAAACCGGTTTGAAGACGACGTATTACTTGCGCAACGAAGCCGCAAGCAAGATCGAGAAGTCGACGGTCGACGCCTCTCAGATCGAACGCATCATCGCCAGCAAAAAAGATTCGCTTGCTGCGCTGACGCCCCAAGGAACGAATAAGAAAGAAAGCCTGAATCATATCGATACGCATAATATCGAATGCATCGGATGCCAGTAAAAAATGTCTAAACAAACGCTAACTCTAAGAAAATATATATGATGACGAAACAAACGAAGAAAATAGAAGAAGACAAACTCGACTTCATTCGCGATCAGATTCGCCAAAACCGCATACTGAGCGCCGCTGTTCGCAATGTGGACTTGGAAAGCGAAGATGATGAAAAACTTATCGCCGTTTTCTTGATCTCGCGGACGATGACGGAACGAGAAAAAGACGCTCTTCAAGACTTTCAAAAGCAAAACCCTATCTTTTCCTATGCCGTCCGAGATCTTCAAATATCCCGCCTATAATTTTTATTCTTTAGGAGCTATACCCCATGACACCTCCCTCAGCCGCCCTTCTCGAGAAAGAAAACATGACAACCACTCAATCTCTTGCGAATGACAACCTGACCACGACAGCCCAAGCATCGGTCAAGCCGAAACGCTTGGAAAAATCAGG
>JANODM010000204.1:0-1980 GCA_031412695.1 Alphaproteobacteria bacterium | reverse complement strand
CGGCGGGTTGTACGTGCTGCAGCTGCGCACGCCGGGCGCCGAGCGCTGGATGCAGCGCATCGTGAAGGTGGAGCGCTAGCCGTTGCCTGCGGGGGGGATGGGCGATGCATGGGGATGGGTGCATGCACCACGGAGGCATGGGGTGAATGCGCATGCGCAGATCTGAGGCCGCCAGGGTCCTCTGCGAGCGACCCTGGCGAGGTCTGAAGTCGGCCAGCGTTCACGGTAATGGCCGGGCCGCTATTTTCGCCGGCCACACAACCGGGACACATGAAGAACACGATGCTGGCCGTGCTGTGCGGCTTGGCGCTGCTGGGCAACGGCCCCGCGCAGGCGCAGGAACAAGCGAAGATCGAGCAGTGGAAGGAGGACCAGGCCTACACCCTGGGGGTGCAAGCCTACGTGTTCGGGTTTCCGTGGTTGTACCTCAGCAAGTTGCGGTTCGCGTGGATGGTGATGCCGCCGAAGAACCCCACGGCTCCGCGCATGGCCTACAACCAGTGGTGGCATGCCCGCGAGATCATCACCAGCGACTACCGCGATGGGGGTGCGCCCAACAACGACAACCTGTACTCGGTGAGCTGGGTGGACGTAAGCAAGGAGCCCGTGATCCTGAGCCACGGCGACGTGTCGGATCGCTTCTTCACCTTCGAGCTGGCGTCGTTCACCTCGGACAACTTCGCGTACGTGGGCCTGCGCACCACCGGCCCCAAGGCGGGGCACTTCGCCATCACTGGCCGCAACTGAAAGGGCACGCTGCCTGCGGGTGTAACGCCGCTGGAACCGTCGCCCACGGACCACGTGCTCATCTTCGGCCGCACCGCGTTGAAGAACGCCGCCGACCTGCCCGCTGCCCGCGCCGTGCAGGACACCTACACACTGACCCCACTCTCGCAATGGGGCCGTGCCGAGGTGGTGGTGCCGGAGGACCGCAACGTGCCGCCGCCCTTTGATCCGCGCACCGATCCACTGGCGGACTGGCGCACCATCAACCGCGCCATGGCCGAGGATCCGCCGCTGGCCCAGCACGCCGCACTGCTGGACCTCTTCAAGACCATCGGCGTGGGCCCCGGGCTCGATGTGGGCGCGCAGCACGCGGCCACCCAGCGCGGCCTGGTGCGTGCCGCCACCGAGGGCAAGGCGCGCATGGAGGCCATCCTCACCACCGGTGCCGGCATACCGAAGGTGAACGGCTGGAGCGTGCCGCCCCCCACCATGGGCCGCGCCATGATCAACAACGACTTCAACACGCTCGCGCTGCAATGCCTGGGCGGCATCATCTCCCACGACCCCGCGGAGGCCATGTACTTCAACACGCATGCGGACAAGGAGGGCCTGCCCTTGAGCGGCGCGAACGCGTACACGCTGCACTTCGCCCCCGGCGCGCTGCCGGACGTGTCCTACTTCTGGTCGCTCACCATGTACGACCTCACCAACAACCTGGTGAAGAACCCCATCGATCGGTGGGCGATCGGTTCACTGGGCAAGCCCTACAAGCTGGACAAGGACGGCGGGTTGACGCTGTACATCCAGCACACCTCTCCGGGCAATGGCAAGGAGACGAACTGGTTGCCCGCGCCCGAAGGCGAGTTCTGGCTGGTGTTCCGCACCTACGGCCCAAGCCCGGCACTGATCGACGGCAGCTGGCACATGCCGCCGCTGCAACGGGTGAAGTGAGGGCGGGGCGAAACGCAGGCGTGCTGCTGGGCCGCCTTCGACACGAAGGACGAAGTATATCGGCTGCAGCGGGTGAAAAGAAACCGACAACCGGTTCAGCGCTGCGCTTTCAACCACACCAGCGCGGCATCCAACGCGGCATCGTACTTCCAGTCCGCTGGTTGTTCCACTGCTTCATCCGGCGGAATTGCGCCATGGAAGAGTTTGCCATTGCGATCGCCCATGGTGGTGCTGGCCAGGAACATCTGTGCACCATCGCTGAGCGCGAATTGTCCGTTCCCCGTGGTGAGCCCCCATGTAGCC
>JANODM010000203.1:0-1940 GCA_031412695.1 Alphaproteobacteria bacterium | reverse complement strand
CGACATGTTTGCAATTGTTACTGCGCTTTTATGATGTTCAAAGCGGCCGTATCACGATTGACGGTCACGATATACGAGACGTCACGTTAAGCTCTTTGCGTAATGCTTTGGGCTTTGTCAGTCAGGACGTGTTTATTTTTGATGATACGGTTTCAACCAATATCGCTTATTCGAATATAGACAAAGTGCAAATCGATATCGAAAAAGCGGCCAAGAAAGCGGCAGCGCATGATTTCATCATGCGGTTAGAGCAGGGGTACGATACGCGCTTGGGCGAAATGGGCACCAAACTTTCAGGTGGTCAAAAACAACGCATTGCTATTGCCCGTGCCATTTTAAAAGATGCACCGATCCTGCTACTGGACGAGGCGACATCGGCCTTGGATACGGAATCGGAAAAATTGGTGACCGAAGCCTTGGATGATCTGCAAAAAAATCGCACGACATTAGTTATTGCGCATCGTTTATCGACCATTCGCAATGCGGATCAAATCATTTTAATGGATCATGGCAAAATCATCGGTCAAGGATCGCATGACGTCTTAATGACCCAAGGAGGATTATACCCTTCTTTATATGCTTCGATGACGACTTCATGACCAATAAACGCTTTGCGGAGATAGTCGATATGTTATGGATGTTCCTGATTGTTTATTTCGCGCTGATGGCGTTGATGTATGTATTTCAACGCAGTTTCGTTTTCGCGCCCAGCATGGACGATCCATTCATCACCGAGCGTGCTCCGTTTCAAATTTTTACGTATAAAACGCCTTTGGGTTTAAATTTGCGCGGCTTGTACGTCGCAGCACAAAATGGCAAACCGACTATTGTCTATTTTCACGGTAATGCGGGGAATGTCGCGGACCGCATTCACAAAGCCATGGAATTCATCCCTAACGGATACGGCGTCGCCTTAGTCGGTTATCGCGGCTATAGCGGTAATCCGGGTCAACCTTCGGAAAAGAATTTATATGAAGACGCTCGTTCAGCCATCGCGATGTTGCAAACGTTAGGTGTGCGTAAAACCGATATGATTATTTATGGAGAGTCGTTGGGCACGGGTGTCGCCACGCAAATGGCCACCGAGTTTCCCACCAAAGCTTTAATCCTCGAGGCACCGTTTACGTCTTTGGTGGATGTCGGCGCGAGACGTTATTGGTTTTTCCCCGTCCGTTTCTTGATGAAAGACAAATTCCACAACGCGCGTAAAATCGGTGCGTTAAAAATGCCGATTTTGATTATACACGGTACACGCGATGAAACCGTGCCTTATAAACTAGGGGAACGATTATTCGGCTATGTGACGTCACCCGTCAAAGAGTTTCTGACGTTGAACGATGCAAGTCATGCCGATGTCTATGATTTCGGTGCGGGAAAGGCGATCAATGATTTTTTGTCGAAAATTTAAAAACGCCTTAGCTGCAGTGATCTTGTGCTTATTACCTCTTGCGACCGCATGCGCAGAAGAGGTGCAAGCCTTGGCTGCAAAGCCGTTGATGATCCATACGGCCAATGGCGTCATCATGTTTCAAACGGAAATGGCCTTCTCGCCGCAAGATCAGGCACGCGGTTTGATGTACCGTAAAGAGTTGGCGACGAATAAAGCGATGTTGTTCGTTTTTGACGAGATTCGCGAAGCATCATTTTGGATGGAAAACACCCTTGTTCCACTGGATATGTTGTTTATCGACGAAACGGGCAAGATCGTGCATGTTCATAAGATGGCCAAGCCCCTGGATCGTTCGCCTATTCCGTCTGGCCAACCCGTCAAAGCAGTACTTGAAATTTTAGGCGGGGAAGCAGATAAACAAGGGATTAAAGTCGGGGATACGATTGACCCCGCTCTTTTCAAATCGGAGTAAACGTCATGCGTTCAGTCAAACGTGAAGTCAAAATTTATCAACCTGCCAAAAGCACGATGCAATCGGGCCGTGCGAAAA
>JANODM010000202.1:0-2488 GCA_031412695.1 Alphaproteobacteria bacterium | reverse complement strand
AGGTCAGCGTCAATCCGCTGTCGGCTTTAGCACCGGGAATTTTACGGTCGATCTTTTTTGAAAGTAACGACAACTAGAATTATTTTCGTTCAATTAAAACGTGACGTTTTTTGCCCGCTGATAATTTTGCTGCTTCATCGGTTTGAAAATCAGCCGATGTCAAGTGATGATTAATATCGGTGATAACTACATCGTTGATACGTACGCCGTTTCCTTGAATCAATTTGCGGGCCTCGCCTTTGGATGCTGCGAATTCGGCTTGGACTAAAAGATCGACGACGGAAAGACTTTCTTGCGCGGTGATTTTCGGCAAGCCTTCGCTGCGACCCGATCCGCCAAAGGTCTGTTGCGCCGTTTCAGCAGCTTTAGTTGCGGCTTCTGCGCCACGCATCATTTTCGTCGCTTCAAACGCCAAGACTTTTTTGGCTTCGTTGATTTCAGCGTCTTTGAGGGCTGATAATTTTTTGATTTCAGTCATTGGCAAAATGGTAAAAAACTTCAACATTTTTTCGACCATGCTGTCGTCGACATTACGCCAATATTGATAGTAATCGTAATCGCTTTGCAGATTCGGATTGAGCCAAAGTGCATTCCCCTCGGACTTGCCCATTTTTCTACCAGAAGCATCCGTCAATAGCGATGCTGTTAAACCATATAACGTTACATTCTGTTTCTTGCGGCCTAGTTCGACGCCGCTGATAATATTCGCCCATTGATCGGCTCCTGCCACTTGCAAAGTGCAGCCATGTTTTTTGTAAAGTTCGACAAAATCGAAAGCCTGCATGATGCTGTAGTTAAATTCCAAGAAAGACAAATGTTGTTCGCGTTCCAAGCGTAATTTGACGCTGTCAAAACTGAGCATGCGATTAACGGAAAAATGCATGCCATAGTCACGCAAAAAATCAATATAGCCGAGAGTTTTTAGCCAATCAGCATTGTTGACCATTAACGCATCGGTTTTACCGGAGCCATATTTCAAGATCGATCCGAAAGCTTTTTTGATGCCTTCGATATTCGATGCGATTTTTTCTTCCGTCATCATCGGGCGGGCTTCGGATTTAAAAGATGGGTCACCGATCATGCCCGTGCCGCCGCCCATCAACGTAATCGGTTTATGGCCCGTTTGCTGCAGCCAATACAGCATCATCATCGTGATCAAATGACCTATGTGTAACGAGTCGGCAGTCGGATCATAGCCGCAATAGGCGGTAATCGAACCGGAAGCGCAGGCCTTATCGAGACCTTCGATATCAGTATACTGATTAACGAAACCCCGTTCGGAAAGAATGTTCAGCGTATCGGATTTAAAAGATGTCATGTCTTCGAGGTTATAAAAGCTTGAGCCGCTTTTCAACCCGAATTCGCCTCAATCGGTGTGAAATCAGCTGAGGTCTTCCAATAAATCATAAAGCATGATGTCTGATACTTCGTTTGACGCCGCGCGCGGAATTTTCTTTTGCGGCGGATCACCAGAGACAAAGAACACGATGGATGCGGCAACCAAAGCGGAGCCCGCACCGAAAACAAAGCGCGATTTATAGGTCGACAAAAGCTGCAAGAGCGTAGGCTTACGCTTTTCCTGCGCAAAGGATGAGGCAAAAGCCGTCATTTGATCGATGCGCTCGGTCGAGAGTTGGGGCGGTTGGGTCATGATAGATAACCTCCTTCTTTCAGAGAGACGGGTAGAAGTTCTCTCAAATTAATGCGGGCGCGTGCCAACAGGCGCTCGACCGCTTTTTCCGTCGTGCCCAAAATGGACGCGACATCGCGTTGACTGTGCTCACCCATGTAATGCAGCAAAATGGCTTGTTTTTGCCGTGTCGGTAATTTTTCCACCGTCGTCAATAAGACTTGGCGTTGGTTTTTCGATACCATTTCATCCAAAATCGTATCGGGCACGGCTAGTTCTTCGGGCAATTCTTCGGTCGGTTTTTGTTTGCGATGAATATCCATGCAACACGTATATACCAAGCGGCTGGCATAAGCGGTGACAGGCGCGTCAGGCCGCCAGTTAGGTGCCGTGCGCCATAATTTTACCAACGCTTCTTGAACGGCATCTTCGGCCAATGACCGATGCGTGCCTAATAAGCGATACGCCAGATTAAACATGCGCTGGCTTAAATTACGCGTCAATTTGCCAAAAGCGATTTGATCACCTTTCGCGACATTTAACATCAATTCGGTTTGTTCGGCTTGGTTTATCGCCAAATCAGTCACTCCAGCGTCGTCTTATTGAGCTTTGTTCATTTTTTCAAAACGGGTGCGCATTTTTTCACGCATGGCTTTGCGGCCTTGGTCTAACTCTTCTTTGGATAATTTGCCGTCTTTATCGGTGTCAGAATCGTTATACATTCTGTCCAAACGCTGGTTTTGAGCTTCTTGCATTTCTTCTTTGGTCAAATAGCCGTCTTTGTTGCTGTCGGCGTTTTCAAAACGTTCGCCACCGCGCTCGGGGCTTGGCGGACCTGCATCAGAAGTCGCATAAGCG
>JANODM010000201.1:0-7361 GCA_031412695.1 Alphaproteobacteria bacterium | reverse complement strand
CGGTCATCGGCGTCGGTGTCGAAACAATTCAATTTATTTTGCATGATTTAGGGTTCCGCTTTGACGAGGTAACTGAGAGCGAAGGCGAAACTGCCAAAACGTCGCGTTTATATCATGTCAAAAAGAAACCGGCACGTTTAGAAGAAAAACCAAAAACCGAGCACAAAAAGCCGGAACATAAAAAATCGGAAAAGATCAGCAAGGGCAAACGCGAAAAACAAAAAGTGTTTGAGCCTGAGATCGTCGGTAAAAAAGGCACGACGGGACACAACCCGTTCGCCGCCCTGGCTGGTATGAAGAAATAAGATTTATCGTACTTTTTTGATCGCCTGCAGTTCGCGATAGACATCCAAGGTTTGCGATGTCATTTGTTCCTTGCCGAAATGCGTCGACACGAAACTCATGGCTTTTGTCGCCATATTGACCCGTTCCAGGTCTGTCAGGTTCAACGCTTTGTTCATAGCATCCGCCATCGCTTGCGCGTCGTCAGGCGGCACCAGCCAGCCCGTCTCGTTGTCAATGATGATCTCGTTATGACCGCCAATGGCCGAAGCCACCACAGGCGTGCCCATGGCTTGCGCCTCGACCGGCATACGGCCAAAGCCTTCGGGCACCAAGGACGGTGCCACCATTACCTGAGCCAGACGTAAGGCCGCCGGCACGTCGATAATCGGCCCTACGATACGCACGACATTCGACAATTTGTAATGCTCGATTAATTCGGTCAGCTCTTGTTGGTAATGATCACGTCCTGGTTCCGCGCCGGAGATAATGCAAAAAATATCGCTTCGGTTCATTTTCGACAAGGCTTCGATCAACACATGATGGCCCTTAATCCGCGTCAAGCGGCTAGGCATTAGGATCAATAATTTATCGTCAGGAATTTGCCATTCGCGCGCCAATTTTATGATACGTTCGGGATGAACCATATTGGGGTGAAAACGTTCAAGCGGAGTGCCGCGATAGATAATGCGGATGCGACTGGGGTCGACTTGATAATGGTCCAAGATATATTGCGCGATGAATTGGGAAATGGCGATGATGCGCTCGCCTTTTGCCATGACGCTGTTATAGCGTTGCTTTAATTTACTGGCGAATTTATAGGCCGCGTGAAACGTCGTCATGTAATGCGCATCGGTTTTTTGCGTCGCCCAATACGCACTCCAGGCCGGGGCGCGGCTGCGGGCATGTACGATGTCGATGCGATGCTCGCGGATCAGGGCTTCCAAAGCTTTACTGTTGCGCCACATCGTCACCGGGTTCTTGGTCCGCAATGGCAATTGAATAATCTTGCCTCCGGCACGAATGATCTCGGGAATACGACGCCCGCCTGATGTCGCGACATACGCCACGCCACCCGCATTAACGATGGCGGCCGCCACGTCGATACAAGACTGCTCAGCCCCCCCCGATTCAAGGGACGGGATTATTTGCAAAACAGTTAAGGGCTTAGAGGTGGAGGATTGAGGGGCGGACATTCGCGCAGTCTAGCCGTTTCCCCGTCGCCGAAAAGAGGGGAAATGGAGACGGATATGCGACGGTTTTAGGGGGTTGAGCGCGTGGACGGCTTTTTGCTGAATGCGTCGGAGATTTTGTGGCCTATCCATCCGGCACCGTCGACGATGGTCGCACCCACAACAGATCCCTTATTGTCATCAAAGTTGGCTTTGATGCCTTTTTCGATGCGTTCTTGCTGATTGTATTGCACACGACCTATTATGTTGTCTTGTGTTAAAGGCGCAACCACTTTGTTCGCGATTTTTTCCGCTTTTATAGTTGCATATAATGCTAACGCCACTGTTCCTACAGTCGCTATACCTTCAGCCAAAGCGCGCATACCGACACTAGGACCCGGTTGAGTAGGCACTTGAATATAGTTCCATAATTGAGGAATTCCAACTGCTACTCCCACGCCTGCTGTTGTAAACGCTGAGACTATTTTAGTTTCTGTAGTAATGGTTTTTATAAATTTTTCTTTGTTTTTTTGTAAATCATTTAATATCGTTTTTAAACCTTGGCCATGTACGGCATGAACCATGCTAACAGGTTGCGTATGTCCTATTTCAACGTTTTTCAAATCAGGACCGGGCGCAACATTTTCTTTAGCTGATTCAAGTTCTATATCCTCAGCTTCAGCTTTTCCTTGTCCTCTTTTAAAATCAATATGCTGCTGTAATAGTTTATCATCTCCATCTATTGCTTTTTTCAAGTCACCTACTAAATAATTATACATAGGTTCAAGAATACTGTAACGCCTGATCAATTCATCCTGAGCATGGGGATTTGCGTGCTTGAAATCATCGAATTCTTGTCGCAACTTGGAATAATGTTTATTTAGTTTTTCGCTATCTTCTCGAGCTTCCATCCGCATTGCTGAAACAGGATCCATCGGAAAATGAAAGCCGTCTTGCTGATGCTGTCTTTTCTTACTTGTTGTAGGCTGCAAATCATACTCTTGTCTCGCTGCAGAAAAGCGATCGGGTTTAGAACCCGGCATATAGCTGGTGACTTCTGCATCACGAGCTATACTTTTCGAATCTTTTTTATTTTGAAGATGAGCCATACCATGAATGCCCATCTTGTAGATCCCGTACCAACCGGCAGCAAGAGCGATAAAAGCCCCAGCAGGCATAATAGTTGCAGCAAGAGTAGTCCCTACTAGATATCCTGCGCCTGACTTTACTACTGTCCCCACCGCATCATTGATGTTTTTCCTGCGAACCGCCGCACCGACATCATTCAATGAAAAGGAATTCTTTTCATTTAATTTATCGTGAAACGCTTCCGCCTCGGTTGTGGTTACCGTGATATTTTTTTTGAAATCAGGAATAATGTTGTTTTTATTTTTCATGAATAAGTCTGACCCGTATTTTTGATTTCCTGGTTGTAGGCATCTTGAACGATTTTATTCAATTCAGTTTCGAAATTATTATCCGCACCGAATTCGGTTTTCATTCTGTCTTGAACATCTTGCGGAGGCAGAGTACCCCAACCCGTATCAATCACGATTCCGTATTCGGTGACATTGACGGTCTCATGGGCTGCGACCTTGGCCATATAATCTTGATATTTACTAGGATACATCGACACATAAGCCCAAAAAGTGCGGTGATTCTGTTCTCCGCATATCAATTGAACGATTCCCACGGTGTCATCTACTTCTGCGGCAAGTTCAGGAGATAAATTAGCTATATTTTCCATGGCTTAACCTCATTATTTGTCCGACTTAACGTGTCATGGCTAATTTTACTTAATAAATACATAAAAGTCAAGATAAATACGATTTATCTTATGCATGATAAAAAAGCAATTGTTGAGAATTAAATATATGAAAAGAATGGTGAGTTCGGTGGGACTTGAACCCACGACCTACTGATTAAAAGTCAGTTGCTCTACCGATTGAGCTACGAACTCACAACAAAACCCTTTTTAATAAAGGTAGAGTTTATATGACCTATTCAAATAAGGTCGTCAAGAACTAATTCGCAATTAAAGCTGTAAGAGCAATATTTTGTATGTTTTAAGCTTTGTATATTTGCTCACAAGAAAGCTTATAAGCAAGTATGTGGTGTTACCTCATTTTACTTTTGACACTAACGACAAAGCCCGTAACTCTATTAAATAGTTCTTTGATGATGACTAGCTGAACTAACTTCTCCTTAACGTCGTCACTTTGATCACGATTGATCGAGTTCAACCCTTGAGGCAAGTTTAACCAGCGTCCGAATTTATCAGGCAAAATATCGATAAGCTTGAACGACGACGTTGCAAAACTATAAATTAGGAACATATAGATCAATGCCGCTCCAAACCCTGTGAATGCAGATACGACCCACCCTGCGCTTTGTTTAGTGGATTCATCATAAGCCCCCATATAAAGAGCATAGGCGTCGTTTATAAATGTGACCCCTGCGGTAAATATTATTACAGCGAACACCAGTGATGCCACGATAATGACCGGGCGCAAAATAATTTCAAACAGCAACTTCACGCCGTTCAAACCTTCTCCCAAAACGTCGCCTTGCGAAGTCAGAAAAGAAAGTGCCCAAAGCGGCATAGCAATAACCGCCTCAACGATGCTGATGATCCACTCAAGGACAGCAAACATAAAGTAAAAAGCCGGGATAAACGGTATAACAAAAGCTAAAACAAAACCGGGTAACAAAAATAAATTACCGATCGCTATGGCAATAGTTGATACAGGCGAACCCAACGAGACCACCATTCCGAATAAAACCTGGATTGCACCTAACACGATGCTGGCAGCAATGGCAATTGTGTAGGCTTTGAATGCCGTGTGCATAAACGTCTGTCCCCAGCTGATCACCGTTCCAAGCGGATGCAAATCATATGCACTGAACTTAGCCATATCACGAAGACTTGAAGTGATTGACGGAAAAAGAGACTGAGAGTCCATACTTTCTTCGGATTTTTCTTTTTGTGCAACTCGCATTTCATTCGAAAATGCAGTAGCGCCCAGTTGAGAATAAATTGTAGGATTTTTAATCGGTTCGGTTACGAACCATTCATTACCTTTATCCAACAAAGCATAAAGCCTTTGCGGAATTGACTTACTGTCACACATAGTAGAATCAGCTAGCAAATCTTTCATAAGACACATTTCGTATCCACGCTTGTTGCTTACATTCGGATCTTTCGGAGTTGCGTACATGTGGGTAAAATTGATGGGATACTGTTTGACGGTGGGCGGTTTTTCAACAACTTTGCTTGCCATGGACATAGCCGCGCTCATACGAAGATAAAAAACGCCCGCTGTTGCCCATCCACGCTCTGCATCATCTTCCAAAGAAGATACGATCCAAACGTTATAGGCTCTTTTTTGCGCTGTATACGCACCAAAACTTGTTCCGTCAGGCCCCAATCCAAACGCTACGGTTCGATAATCATCGATCCATCTCTTGATATCAGTTGGACCTGCAATCGCGCCAAAATCAGCATCAGTATCCCTTGAGTATGCAGCGACCATTCTGTCAGCAACGTCCGCCATAGGATGGTCCGCAGCAACAACATTGGCGACTGCTTCCTCGTAACCCTGAACAACTCTATTCGGCCAAAAATCGGTAACTTCGGTACTTGGTGGCGTACCTGTTGGATTATTACCCGGAGCGCCTTCCGGCACGATATAGGGCGCCGAATACATGACCTTTCCGCAATACGCTTGCGCTTCGGAGGTCCCGAATTGATAACTTGTATAGATTGGATCACTATTGACCCTTCCTGTTACTGGTACTTCCGGAGCATTTGTCTGACAATTGATGAGATTATATCCTTTCATACATAAATGAATAAGAAAAACATCTCTGATAAAACGATGGCCATTATCAATATTTGAAACATTTATAAAACTAGTGTTGCGTTTCATGTTGGCAGGCTGTGTCTCGTTTGAATCAGCCTCAACCATCCCGTGAATGCTACGTAGCCAAATATTATTCGCCAGATTAGTTCCCCATTCTGACGTTTGAAAAACCAATAACTGTGCCGCATTATAATTTGAACCTGGCAAAGGAGCTAAGAGAAACAAAGTAATAACCATTCGGATCGGGGCATTTACTGCATCAAACTTTCCTCCGAAAGGTTTTCCGGTTTTGGCAGCGTCAACGATAGCCATTATCAATACATATAGAATTATAAAAACAGCCAGACCGAACAAAGCCGCAGAATAAGTCTGCAACATTCCATTAAAAAGTGCTGTAAAAAGAGTATTTGCAGGTACGGCCGCAGGATTCGCTCCCTGTTCAGCCCAAAAATCAAAAAATCCGGTATTACCGAATATCCGCTCAAGAAAAATAAAGGTCCAATCCGAATTTTTATCGTATGGCATTCCGATATCAATCGGATTAGGCGCTTGAAAATAAAAAAATTGCGCGTGAGAAGAATTGATGTAAAAAAGTATTTTTATAACAAAAATAAATAGCATTGCACTTATAAGCAGTAACGTCAGACAGACAGAAAAAAACATTAAAATCTGACCGATATTTTCACGTCTAAAAGAAAGATTTTGCCACGCTAGAAGAAGAATCTGAGAAAAAGGATATCGACCGATATTCTGCGGCTTCATGCAGGGATGGTTTTGATCGATTAAACCGATTGATCCAAGAATTTTAACAAAAGAAAAAAAGATCATTCCGATATGAGAAATAATTCGATTCATACGGGGAATAAATCCCGGCAGCAACGCATAACGTGCGGCGGAGCCTGCCGTCACGTGCGATAAAATCGGTATTTTTTGCCTTATTTTTTTCAACATGGCGTTTACGGTATTCTGTTCTTGATATCGTCATGACGAGCCTGAGCACTGCTTTCACTGGCTTTAAAATTGGCATCATTTTGCTGTATCGTCGCGCCGGTATTATTAGCCATACTATTATAGGCCTGATCTTGACGTCTTGCACCGTCTCTTCCGCGTTTTTCCTCACCCAGTTTACTCGGCGCTTTTGCAGCCTTGCCCACTGCCTGAACAGTACCTGCTATGGCAACTACACCAGTAAATGCGTCCGCACCCATTCGTGTCATCGAGCCGAAGCCTCTCGGAAGCTCAAGCCAACGCCCGAATTGATTCGGGATAACATCGATCAACTTGAAGCATGAAGTCGCCAAGCTGTATATCAAGAACATGTAAATCAACATCATAGCAAATCCGCCGATTGCTCCAGCAACGGGGCCCATACTGCCTTGAGTGCCGAATGCGCCCAAGAAAAGACTGAACGAGTCATTTACGAATTGAATACTTGCGGTAAATATTATGATCGAAACAAGTAAGGAAAAGACGATAACACTGGGACGCAATACAAGCTCAAAGATCATCTTTACGCCATTCATGGCATTTCCCAAAGCATCTCCTTGAAGGGAAATGAACGATAAACACCATAACGGTACTCCGATCACAGCTTCGACAACACTGACCATCCACTCAACGACTGCAAACATAAAATAGATGAAAGGCATCATGGGGATGAAAAAAGCTAAAATGAATCCCGGAATTAAAAATGCGTGTCCTAAATCTACACCAATATCGGAGATCGCAGGCGAGTAAATACCACCGATAATCGAAAGAAAGTAAACCAAACTTGCAATATTCATCAACGTCTCGCCCCATCGAATAACTTGACCAAGAGGATTGATGTCATTGCTGTTTAGTTTTACGGCTCCCACTACGGCACTGCTGACGGAACCGAATACAGACTCGGTGCTTGCATTGGTCGCAGAGTCGGGGTTTGGCTGCGCTAACTCATCGGCCCATTGCGCTCCGCCTAAGCGCGAATAAAGAACTGCATCCGTTAGGGGCGCATTAACAAATGTCGCACTGGACTGGCGCAAAATACCTGCCATTCCAGTAGAAG
>JANODM010000200.1:0-12760 GCA_031412695.1 Alphaproteobacteria bacterium | reverse complement strand
AAATCGCATCCGAAATCATGTGGGCGAGCTGACGCCAATTAGCAGCCGTTGTAGTAAAGCGACGACCGACCATTTGATTTTCAGCCAAGACATCCCATAAACGGAATTCGACGGTCAGGTTTTGACCTGATGCTTCGACGCGTCCGACTACTAATGCTTGCGAACTGATCGCGCGCCAATCGGGGAAACGCGGTGTGGCATCAACGGCCAGGCCACGCTCGATAAAGCTGGAGGATCCGATAGGGCGGAACAAACCGGAACGTTGCAAATCGGCGGTCACGACATCGCTGATTTGTTTTGACATACCGGCACCTGTGAAATCGGTGATGGCAATCGGCAGAGGTTCGCTCTTGCCGCT
This sequence comes from Alphaproteobacteria bacterium, assembly GCA_031412695.1. GTDB lineage: Bacteria > Pseudomonadota > Alphaproteobacteria > Micavibrionales > SZUA-601 > JAQGJA01. The sequence goes on along the minus strand of JANODM010000200.1, from coordinate 12,402 downwards.
GGTAACGTCAACGCGGATTTCAGCAAGGGCAGGAAATGCCAAAGTGACAGCGAATAGAAGTGCAGTGAAAAAGCGAAACATGATTAGCCTCCGAACATGTCGCGTGGGTTAAAGCGGATCAACATAGATTTCCAAACATCGTATTTATCTGCGGGTAATGCAAGGGGGGTGCATAAGGGGTTGAAGAGGGCACGTTTAGCACTGTCGGCAGCGGCGCGGAAGAAATCATCGCTGTTGTAACGGCCTGTGTCGACGATTTCAGCATTGCGCACGGTGCGATCGGGGTTGACCTCGACACGAATATCCACGATTAAATCCTCAGCGTTCATCGCGCCCGTAGGCACATTCCAACAGCGCGCCAATTGATATTTCAGCGCGTCCATTTCACTTAGGGCCAAAATATCCGATGTCACGGGGGCCGAGCCTTCGGTTTTTGCCGCCTCATCCAGAATTTCGTCAATCGGATTGCCTTCGGGTTCCGTTTGTTGAGGTTCGGTTTCACCTAACAGATTTTTCAACACGGAGTTGAATTCTTCGGGATTGTCCGGTTTTTTTGCTTCTTCTTTTTTCGGCTTCTTTTCTTTATCAGCCTTGTCCAGTTTTACTTTTTCATCTGCTTTTTTGGTTTTTTCCGTTTTGGGTTTAACCAAGCTTTCGTCATCCGGTTTTTTCACGTCTTCTTTTTTCGCATCATCCGAAACGGCAGGGGTGGGGGGCTTTTCAGGTTTTGCAACAGCTGGCTTTTCTTGCGCTTTTGGTTTGGCATTCGGCACAAACGGTTTTTTAGTTTTTGTTTTATTCGGTGCGGTCGAAAATTCACCGGTAGGCGCAACTAGATCAACGCTGACGGCTTTGGAAAGATCGACAGGTTTCTGCCGCCAATGCGGAAAGCCGAAATACGCCACCAGTAAAATCACGACGTGAATGCCCAACGCCCAACGCAAAGGCCGTTTCAGGCTTTGCTGTTTTGACGCCTGCGAGAGTTGTTTCTCGGCAAGTGGACCTTGATCCGCCATCTATTCGTCTTTCATTCGTCTTTTAAAGTTAGCTGCCTGTTTCGGCAACCAGAGATACTTTGGTGAAACCTGCGCCGGTCATTTCACTGATAACTTTCATCATCGTGCCATAGGTCAATTGTTGATCGGCGCGGATGTAAATGCGTTGATCGGGTTTCTGTGCGGTGACGGCTTGCAATTTCGGAATCAATTCGCTCATTTGCAGTTTCGTATCTTGCAGATAGACATTGTTTTCTTTGTCGATGCTAATCACAAGTGGTTCATCAGCGTCGGACGACGCACCTTTGCCCACCTCAGGCAGATCGACGGGAACGGTGACGGTCATCAACGGAGCCGAAATCATGAATACGATCAGCAACACGACCATAACATCAATCAGCGGCGTTAAATTCATTTCCGAATTAGGTCGCATGCGTCGACGTTTACTACGGGATCCGGTGTGAAGATTGATCGCCATAAATCGTTATGCCACGTTTTGGTGTTGCGGGAGACCGTCGGCAGTCGGTGCTTCTTCCAAATAACGCCCCAAGATCGACGAAAATTCAGTTGCAAACCCTTCCAGACGATCAGCGTATTTACCCAAATCGTTGTTGAATTTGTTGTACGCCAACACGGCCGGGATCGCGACGATCAAACTTAAAGCCGTCGTATAAAGTGCTTCGGCGATACCGGGGGCAACAACCGACAGCGAAGTGTTGTTGCTGCCTGCGATGGCGATAAAGGAATTCATGATCCCCCAAACCGTGCCTAATAATCCGACAAAGGGTGCGGTGGACCCGGTGCTGGCTAAAAACGTCATGTAACGTTCTGATGCTGATAATTCACGGCTGATGGCGACACTCATGACGCGGTCGATACGCTGAACTAAATTCGCTTTGACATCGCGGTCCCCGCCGCGGAAGCGGTTTTTGATACCACGACGCCATTCTTTCATGCCGACGCAAAATGTTGCGGCCATCGGGTCAGCGGGCTTGTTTTGAATGCGATCATACAGTTTGTCCAAAGACTCACCGGACCAAAACGCATCATCGAATTTATCGGCCGATTTGTTCAGACGTTTGATGGTGTTGTGCTTCATCAAGATAATCGCCCAGCAGACGATTGACCCCATGATCAAGGTCAGAATAATGAATTTGCCCAAGAAATCGACGTGATTGAACAAGCCCCACAAGCTGAAATCCATATTTTTACCGACCAGCTTGACGGCTTCGGCGGCGATTTCGGGATTGGCAATGATGGGTGCGTTGGCGGTCATGAAGTCTCTTTCGATGTATATGGCGCAAGTGCATCCCGTAAATGATCCGTAAGCCTTACGGGTTTGCCCTTGTCGCCTTCTTGGCGGGTAATAAGAACAAGGCTGATGCTTCCTTCTAACAGAAGCGACTCGGTGTCCGCAACCCGTTTTAAAATGTTTTGCCGCAAGGAAACCGATGCGTTGCCGATGGTGCGCACGGACGTTTCGACGATGATTTCGTCGTCCAACCGGGCCGGGGCTTTGTATCGGGCGTTTACCTCGCCGACGACGAAGATGATGTTATGGTCGGCATCAAGTTTCGAGAGGGAAATACCCGCCTGGCGCAGCATTTCGGTGCGCGCACGTTCCATAAACTTGAGATAATTAGCATAATATACGATTCCGCCTGCGTCGGTGTCTTCGTAATAGATGCGGGCAACAAAACGATGCGGGGATGGGGCTGCGGACATAAAATTCTCATGCAAAAGAGTAACAGACCAAAGAATAGCCTATCAAACGTTTCAGTCAAACGCCCCAGGATCCCCTGATCCCCCCTTCAAGAAGTTCGTGAAACTATTGCGGAAAAAGTTGCGTGAAATCATCCCACGCAAACGCCGAGACGGATAATTTCTTGTCGCCGTAATTGGCTTTGACGGTTTTCGCAGGATGCGCACCGCGCTTGTGATAAAATTTATTGTACGGGTTATCGTCGAACGACCACGCATAGCATGAGCGGAAATCATTTTCGGTAAACCATGGCATGAAATCATGCAGGAAAAGCGAGCCCAAACCTTTGCCTCTTGCTTGAGGCCAGATGAATAGGCGGTGCAATTCGACATCGAAATCAGGCATCTCGAACCCTTTTGCAACATGTTTGGCAGGATCGCGCTTGGCCATATAACACGTGCCCAACATGTCGCCTTTTTCATTTAGTGCCACAAGTGTTTTGTATTTTTCGGGATATTTTTTACAATTAACCAGCAACTGAACCTGACGATCTTCGCAGACTTTCGTCGAATAGCGTTCATTGGCAAAGGATTGCGGCATGAACGCACTGTAAAAATCATGCCACATGTAAAACATCAATGCCGCCATCGGCTCAAGGTCACGGTCATCCATGTCGCGAATTCTGGTGGTCATTATTTACTCGAATGTTTCGGAAAGGGTTTTCGGAGTTAAGCCCAAATACGCATAGCCTTGGGCTGACAATTGACGGCCTCGAGGGGTGCGTTGAATAAGGCCCTGTTGAATTAAAAAAGGTTCGATCACGTCCTCCAGGACGTCACGCTCTTCGCCGATGGAGGCGCACAAGGTTTCAATGCCGACAGGTCCACCTGCGTATTGCACGGCAATCACGTTTAAAAAACGGCGATCCATCATATCCAAGCCTTGCGCATCAACATCCAAGTGCTGTAACGCATCATCGGCTTCTTTGGCTGATATGATCGCGATATTTTTGACGCTGGTCAGGTCGCGCACACGACGCGTCAATCGCCCTGCAACGCGCGGTGTCCCACGTGCTCGGCGCGCAATCTCGAACGCTCCATCATCAGCCATCGGCATATTCAGTAGTTTCGCTTGGCGGATCACAATCGCAGCCAAGGCTTCAGCCGGATAAAAATCAAGACGCAGCGGAATACCGAAACGTTCACGCAACGGTGTCGTCAATAATCCGGATCGAGTTGTAGCGGCGACAAGCGTAAAAGGCGGCAATTCAATTTGCACGGAACGGGCAGCAGGCCCTTCACCGATAATCAAATCTAATTTGCCGTCTTCCATCGCCGGATATAAAATTTCCTCGACTGTCGAACTAAGGCGGTGAATCTCATCGATGAATAACACATCATTCGGTTGCAAATTCGTGAGGATCGCAGCCAGATCACCGGCACGCGCCAAAACAGGACCGGATGTCGCGCGAAACCCGACACCCAATTCTCTGGCGATGATTTGGGCCAAAGTCGTTTTGCCCAATCCCGGTGGACCTGCCAACAACACGTGATCCAGCGCTTCTTGGCGTTTTTTCGCAGCCTGGATAAAGATGGATAGTTGCTCGCATAATTTCGGCTGACCGATAAATTCGTTCAGGCTTTGCGGGCGCAACGCTTTTTCCGGCTGATCTTCGGCGGTGAATTGCGTTTCCGACAGGCGTGTGTTGGTTGAGGTCATGCGGTGGCGACCTCGCGTAAACTGAGACGTATCAAGGTCGATAAATCAGCATCGTTGTTTTCATTCGCGACTTTACTGACGGCGCGCGTTGCATCAACCGGCGCATAGCCTAAATTGATCAAGGCCGAAACGGCTTCGCTCAGTGGATCATGCGCAACGGTTGCAGAAGATAGAGTAGTGGAATTTTTAGATGTTTTTGCCGTCGTGCCGGGAAAAACCTGTTTGCCCGCCCATTCTTTGAGTTCCGTCGTCAGACGTGCCGCCAGTTTCGGCCCGACACCATCGGCCTGGGTCAGCATTTTTTTATCGTCAGAAATAATGGCGCGCCAAATTTGTTCTGATGTAAATGCTGACAACAAACTGAGAGCCATTTTGGCGCCCACACCTTGAATGGTCGTCAATTTCAAAAACGCCTCTTTTTCGTCGCGCGTCGAAAACCCGAACAACGTGATTGCGTCTTCGCGCACTTGCGTATGAATATACATCGTCAGATGCGACCCGATCGGTCCCATTTGACTTTGGGTGCGCGTCGTGGCCGCGACCTCATAGCCCACGCCGTTTACATCGATAATCAAATGCTGATTATCGGTTTGGCGCAAAATTCCGGTGAGTAAAGCGATCATAAAGTTACTTTAACGCTATCTAAGGGCACGGTCTAGGACTATTTACCCAAAGCTTATAGGCCTTGAATAATTTTTTCCAATTGGCGGCGGTGGATGTTGTGATGCACGGGCAGCAATGTGTGCCAACCATGCGTGTTCAACGGACCGAACCACGGGTGATCATGCGTGGCGATGCTGTTGCGGTTTTTAATGCTGCGGACCTGGTCAGCGCAATCATGCATCGCTTGCCAAAATTCGCCCTTCATATCATCGTCCGACAAGCCTTTAGGTTTGACATCGGCGGTACTGATAACTCCTGAAACGGTTTTTTCCGCATTGAGCATTAGCATGACATTGGTCATCGCTTTTGTCACGATTATAACATGTTCCAACGTCATATTGGCAGACCAATAGCGCGATGAATCTTCAAGCCCCATCAAACGCGGGATCAGCACTTTTTTTGATCGGTTTTCAGGTGTGATCGATTGATACAGTCCAAGGATCTTTTCCGTTTGCTCAACAAGCATTTTTTGCGATTCATCCCATGGCATGATCTTGAGCGTCACGGGCATGAAAATATGTTTCAGAAATAGGCCTTCGAAAAAAGGCAGTCCTGCGCCTGGTTGCTGCAGTTTCGGTTCCGTCATGATAGTGCTCCTAGTTTAAGACGCATCGGGGCGTGATGCGCATGACAAATGGCAATGGCTAACGCGTCGGCTGCGTCGGCTGATGAAAAATCGGCTTTAGGTAATAACATCTTGACCATATGTTGTACCTGGTTTTTATCGGCATGACCTGCACCGACAACGGTTTTCTTCACGGTGTTCGCGGCATATTCCGCAATCGGAATTCCATGCAGAGCAGGGGCTAATAACACGACGCCTCGCGCCATTCCCAATTTCAATGTGCTGCGCGGATTAACATTGCTGAATGTTTCTTCGACGGCGGCACAATCGGGTTTTGTCTGCAAAATGACTTTTTCCAATTCGCGATGCAAGTAAGCAAGGCGCACATTTAATTCGTCTTGATCGGGTACTGCGATGCGGCCGCAAGCAATGAACGACAATCGGTTATCGACACTGTCGATCAAGCCCCAACCGGTAAAACGTAGACCCGGATCAAGTCCTATAATTTTCATGCTGAAAGTTTTTCCATTAATGCCGCATCAATATCGTAATTGCCGAACACCTGTTGCACGTCGTCCAGATCGTCCAAAGCCGTCAGCATTTTGATCAATTGTGCCGCATGATCGCCTGTCACTGCAACCGTATTCGATGGGATCCATACGAAACCGCTTTCTTGCGGTGCTCCAAAGCGTTCGACCATTTTTTCCAACACGCGCGCATAGTCTTCGACAGCGGTGGTAATATCATGACCATCTCCATCGCTTTCGACGTTATCGGCTCCTGCATCTAACGCCGCCTCGAACACGGTATCAGCGGTCCCTATGGTGCTCGCGTAATAGAGTTGGCCGACACGTTTGAATTGAAAAGCGACCGAATTGGTTTCACCCAAAGCTCCCCCATATTTGCTCATCACTGTACGGATTTCGGGTGCTGTCCGGTTGCGGTTATCCGTCATCGCTTCGATGATCAGCGCAACACCGCCGGGACCATAGCCTTCGTAACGAATATCTTCGACATGATCGCCCACGCCTTCGCCACTTCCGGCTTTTATTGCTTTTTGTATCCGTTCGTTAGGCATATTCGCAGCGCGAGCGGCGATTAGTGCCGAGCGCAGTTTCGAATTAGTATCGGGATCAGTGCCCGATTGACGGACTGACAGCGTAATCTCACGGCCTATTTTGTTGAATAGTTTGGCTTTTTTACCGTCTTGCGCCCCTTTGCGGTGCATGATGTTTTTAAACTGGGAATGGCCAGCCATAACAGCCTCGATAATTTATGACATAGATTAAGGCGGACTTTAACAGTGTTACAATCCAAAACAAGATTTTTAGTGTTTGACATTGTTAGTCATATCCCTTAATGACGATGGTATCTAACAGATTGATTTTGACCGCCTTATGTCTTATAAATTAAAATCATTGCGCGTATTGGTCATCGACGATAACGCTCCTATCCGCTTATTGGTGCGTTCACTTTTGTTGGATTTGGGCTTTGGCCATGTTCATGCCGAAGCCGACGCGCAACAGGGCTGGGAATGTTATATAAAAGACCGACCCGATATTATTCTGGTTGACTGGCGTATGGACAAACAGGACGGTATCGAATTCACCCGTCGTGTCCGGCAAGAAAAATCCAGCCATAATCCGACGGTGCCGATCATTATCATGACAGGCTTTACGAATAAAAAACGCGTTTTTGACGCGCGTGATTCAGGCGTCACCGAATTTTTGATCAAGCCGTTTACGGTTCAGACATTGTCTGATCGTTTGACACACATCATCGAAAAACCGCGTGATTTTGTTTTGGCCAACCAATATGTCGGACCGGACCGCCGCCGCCGCAAGGACGAGGTGGCTCCAACCGAGAAAAAGCGCAAAGCGGATAAGTTGGCCGAAAAAGCAGCAGAAAAGGCAGCGGAAAAAACCCCGGTCACAGCAGGCCCCCAGAAGAGTAAAAAATATATTGATCTGCGCGGCGGCACGGATAATAAAACGAACAAATAAATTTTAAGAGAAATCATTCATGTCCGAACCGGAAGCTAAAATTTTAAAAGCCAATTACACGCTTAAACAAAAAGCGGGCGACGGCGGATTTTCTCCCGAAGCCGTCAGGGCTGCGATGAACCGGATGGAAAGCGCGGTTGATTTATTTCCGACGATCGCATCAGGCGATTTAGAAGCCATCGAACAGGCCTTGAAGATTATTCGCACCGGCGACATCTCCAAACCTGTTATGGACAAGGTTTATTCGGCGTGTATCGAATTGAAAGCGCATGGAACGATGTTTCGTTTTCCGCTGGTGACGATGGTCGCCGACAGTCTATGCGTGTTCCTGGACAGCATTCAAAATATGTCGATGATCGTTCGCGAGATTATCGAATTGCATTTGCAAACGTTGAAAATTGCCATTGGTCAGGGCCCGCGTGCTATTACCGACAAAGATAAAGTCGAATTACTGAATGGATTGCAAAAAGCCTGCGCCAAAGCATTAGATGCATCCGCATCTTAATCGGCGATGGCTCCGCCGCGTTTGATAGGCGTGATATGTCTCGCCAATCCCGTCGCATCATCCGTTTCGATCAACACGCCGCATAACGTGCCCACGCCTTCGGCAGGTTTATAACGATCCAATTTTAATCCGGTTCGGAAATATTGAAGCGGCTGTTGTTTGTCCGCACCGATGACGCTGTCGTAGTCGCCTGTCATTCCTGCATCGGTCATATAGGCCGTGCCTTGTGGTAAAATCCGAGCATCAGCGGTGGGCACATGCGTATGCGTACCGATAACGGCTGAAACGCGTCCATCCAAAAATAGGCCGAAAGCGTTTTTCTCGGATGTAGCCTCGGCATGGAAATCGATAAAGATCGCATCGACGGTTTTACCCAAAACATGCTTGCGAATTATTTTATCGACAGCGTCGAAAGGATCGTCGCATAATTTTCCAATATAAACGCGACCCAAGGCGTGGATGACCAATATTTTTTTACGTGTCGGTGTTTCAACGATATGCCAGCCTTTCCCCGGCGTGGTGTCTGGATAATTCAAAGGACGCAACACCCACGGTTCGCGATCCATATGCGGCAGTAAATCCTTTTGGTTTAGACTGTGATCCCCACCCGTTAACAGATCGATCCCTGCGGTATAAAGCTCTTTGACGATTCCAATGGTAGGGCCCACGCCATGCGAGGCATTATCGGCATTCGCGATCACTAGATCAGGTGCGTATTCGGCACGAATGTTAGGCAGATGCGCGGCAATGGCGTCGCGTCCTGATCGCCCGTAAATATCACCGATAAAAAAGATCTTCATGTCGGAATTACCAATTTCTTTTCAGTCAAAATCAAATCCAGTTTTTCATCATGCGATTCAAAAAATGCGTCCGTAATTTCCAGGAAACTATAGCCGACACCGACAGCCAAAACAGGCTTTTCTTTGCGCAGGCTATATAACGCCATATCGTAATAGCCGCCGCCATATCCCAAACGAAAACCGATCGGATGAAATCCGATCACGGGAATAACCAATAAATCAGGCGAAACAAGCGGGGAGTTCCCGCCTTGCATAAAAAAATCACTTTTGTCGCATACATCGTATTCTTTTTCGGTCAAAGCCTTGAATACCAATTGCGCATGATCCGTATTGAGGCGTGCAGGAAAACATACGCGTTTGCCCCTGGCGTATAATTCGCGGATGATCGTGGTGCAATCGACTTCGAACGGCATGGGGTTGTACACAGACACGGTGTCAGCAGGACGTTCCGCCAGTAATTTAAGAAAACGGGCCGTAATCGCTGCGTCATAGGCGGCTTTCTTTTGCGGCGGAATATCCGCCAGAATTTGCCTGTTGGTTTGACGTAATGTCTGCTTGCTCATATTCCATTTTCCTAAAGCTGACTCGACTCTTACTGTAAAAATGTCTAGGACTCTAGAATATAAGGTCTAATCGCTTATTTTTCTTAAATATTATTCGGAGGTTTAGATAATGTTGCGTAATTTCTTGGCTTTGACAGCCCTATCTTTTGTTTTATCAGCCTGTGCCGGATATGCACCTGATCCGCGTTTCACCCATGAATTGAATAGCCAATACAAAACGCTAGCCGCTGGCGAGACGGAACCGCTGTATGATGCGACCGATGCTGCGTATTTCAAGCACAAAGCCAAACGTGTTGCGCGTGGTGACACCGTTCATCCAGAAGATCCGGCCGATTGGGATGTTCCAAGCGAATATCTGCCTGAATTGAACAAAGGCTATGATGCCTTGCAAATCGCGTTGACCTTGGATGAGAAAAGATTGACCAAGCCGATAGAGGCTGCCCAAGCCCAAGCGTTCTTCGATTGCTGGGTCGAACAATCCCAGGAAAAATGGACACCGCAAACGCATAAACAATGCCGCGCCAAATTCTATGACGCGATGTGCCGCATGTATGACGGTGATTGCACCGTTATGGACCGCATTTATCGCGTGTTCTTTGCCACCGGCAGTTCGACGATTGATGCCGAAGGGCGCCGCGCGATTGCATCAGTCGTGTCCGTCTATAAAAAAGCAGGTCGAGATGTGGTTGTCGCGGGTCATGCCGACCGCGTCGGGTCAAACCAAACCAACATGATCTTGTCGAAACGCCGTGCTGAGGCCGTCAAAAATGCTCTGCAAAAGGGCGGTATTTCCGGTGCACGCGTGGATGAAAAATATTTCGGTGAAGAGCAACCTCTTGTGCCGACCAAAGACAATGTGCCGAACCGCAACAACCGTCGCGTCTTGATCGTCGTTCGCTAAGTGCGCACCATATTTTTGAAAAAGCCCAAGCATTGCTTGGGCTTTTTTAGTTGAAGTACGTTAAAACAGCGTATACTCTGAGGTTTCCGCTTAACATTTCAAAGGGAAAAGCCGATGCCTCAATCCGCCTCCAACGCCGCCATGCTGATGTTTACGTTGCCCGACGGCAACACGAAAACCTTGGCGACAGGCAGCACCGGACGCGATGTGGCCGCCTCTATCGGGCCGCGCTTAGCCGAAGTGGCGTTGGCGATCAAAGTCAACGGCAAGATCATTGATATTTCTGAACCGATCACTCAAGACGCCAAAGTCGAGATTATCACCACCAAATCACCCGAAGTGTTGGATTTGATCCGTCATGATACGGCGCATATTCTGGCCGAAGCGGTGCAGGCATTATACCCCGGTACGCAAGTCACCATCGGCCCGAATATCGAAGACGGATTTTATTACGATTTTTACCGCGAACAGCCGTTTACGACGGATGATTTCGAGAAAATCGAAAAGAAAATGCGCGACATCGTCGCTGCGAAAAAACCGTTTAGCCGCGAGGTGTGGCCACGCGAAAAAGCGATCGAGGTGTTTACCAAAAAAGGCGAAACATTCAAAGTCGAATTGATCCGCGATTTACCCGGTGACGAACCGATCAGCATTTATAATCAAGGTGACTGGTTCGATCTGTGCCGTGGGCCGCATATGCGTACCACGGGTGATGCGGGCATGGCGTTCAAATTAATGAAAGTCGCGGGCGCATATTGGCGCGGTGACAGCACCAAAGCGCAATTGCAACGCGTCTATGCGACGGCCTGGCGCGATCAAAAAGAATTAGATGCGTATTTATTACGCCTGGAAGAAGCCGAAAAACGCGACCATCGTAAAATTGGTAAGCAACTTGATTTATTCCATTTGCAAGATGAAGCGCAAGGCTCGGTATTTTGGCATCCGAAAGGTTATGCGATTTGGCTTGCTCTTGAGGCGTATATGCGCCGCCGTTTAAAGGATGCGAACTATGTCGAAGTTAAAACGCCGCAATTGATGGATAGCCGTTTTTGGGAGGCATCAGGCCACTGGGGCAAATACCGCGAAAATATGTTTGTAGTCCCCGATGTCGTACCGAATACGGTTGATGGAGAAAAGGTCTTCAAAGAAGATCCGAAACATTTTATGGCGCTAAAGCCGATGAATTGCCCGGCACATGTTCAGATTTTCAAACAAGGCATCAAATCGTATCGTGATTTACCGTTACGTTTAGCCGAATTCGGATGCTGTCACCGTAACGAAGCCCATGGTGCATTGCATGGTTTGTTGCGCGTACGTCAATTCACTCAAGATGATGCGCATATTTTCTGTACTGAAGATCAGATCATGGAAGAATGTATTCAATTCTGTCGCCTGACGGAAATGATTTACAAAGATATGGGCTTTACCAACTATACGATTAAGTTGGAAACGCGTCCCGAAAACCGCATCGGTTCCGACGAGCTATGGGACAAGGCCGAGAATGGTTTGATGAATGCATTAAAAGAATTAGGCTTGGAATATACGATTTCACCCGGCGACGGTGCGTTTTACGGACCAAAACTTGGGTTTATTATTCGTGACGCGATTGGTCGTGAATGGGGTTGCGCGACGTTGCAGCTTGACTTTAATTTGCCCGAACGTTTGGACGCGCATTACATCGCCGAAGACGGCTCGAAACAACGTCCTGTTATGTTGCACCGTGCGATTTTAGGAACATTCGAGCGTTTTATCGGCATGTTAATTGAACATTACGCAGGCGCTTTCCCTGTGTGGTTGGCGCCAACACAAGCCGTGGTCGCGACGATCACCAATGATTTCCAGGAATACGGCGAAAAAGTTGTCGCGGAATTAAAAGCTGCAGGCGTACGCGTCGAGGCTGATTTTAGAAACGAAAAAATTCCGTACAAAGTGCGCGAACACTCCTTGCAAAAAGTACCCTATATCCTGGCGGTCGGTGCACGTGAG
>JANODM010000199.1:0-1687 GCA_031412695.1 Alphaproteobacteria bacterium | reverse complement strand
GGGTTATGCGGCTGATAGTCACCCTCGACGGTGAAGATGTCGTAGATTGCGAACCTGTGGTCGGCTATCTCCATCGTGGGATGGAGAAAATTGCTGAAAACCGGACAAACATCATGTTTGTACCCTACGTGAGCCGTTGGGACTATGCAGCGGGGATGTTTAACGAAGCCATTACGGTTAATGCTGTCGAAAAGTTAGCTAGTATTCCAGTTCCCAAACGCGCTAGTTATATTCGCGTCATTATGTTGGAACTCAATCGGATTGCTAACCATCTACTGTGGTTAGGTCCATTTATGGCTGATGTTGGCGCACAGACTCCGTTCTTCTATATTTTCCGCGAGCGGGAGATGATTTACGATTTGTGGGAAGCAGCAACCGGCTACCGGATGGTCAATAATAACTATTTCCGCATCGGTGGGGTAGCGGTAGATTTACCTTATGGTTGGCTCGATAAATGTACGGACTTCTGCGACTACTTCGAGCCGAAAGTAGATGAATATGAGAAACTAATCACCAATAACCCGATCTTCCGCCGGCGGGTGGAAGGTGTAGGGACAATTAGCCGCGAAGAAGCGATTAATTGGGGTCTATCTGGCCCGATGTTACGCGGTTCTGGGGTGAAGTGGGATCTGCGGAAAGTTGATAACTATGAATGTTATGACGATTTTGATTGGGACATTCAGTATGAAACTGCTGGCGACTGTCTAGCGCGGTATTTCGTGCGGATTCGGGAAATGCGTGAGTCGGTGAAGATTCTGCGTCAAGCTATTGCTGGTTTACCTGGCGGTGCTTACGAAAGTCTGGAAGCTAAACGGATTGCTGCGGGACCAAAATCGGAGTGGGATGCGATCGATTATCAATATATCAGTAAGAAAGTTGCCCCGACATTTAAAATTCCCAAAGGCGAGCATTACGTGCGCGTTGAAAGTGGTAAGGGCGAATTAGGTATCTTCATCATGGGTGAAGATAGTGTGTTCCCTTGGCGGTGGAAAATTCGTGCTGCTGACTTTAATAATCTCCAAATTTTACCCCACTTATTACGCGGGGTGAAGGTCGCCGATATTGTGACGATTTTGGGTAGTGTGGACATTATTATGGGTTCTGTCGATCGATAGTCGATCTGCGATTTACAGTTAACAAGGGGATAATTATCCCCTTGTTAAGATCGAATTATTGGACGAGAACATACTTTCGAGTTTAATTAAGTTCAGAGGAGTTAAAAGGATTTTCGCCAACTCCTAACTGTTGTTTAGTGCGGTCTAAATTCTGCCACAATTGTTGAATTTGATGATGAGCTTCCGCTGCTGACAACTTACCTGCTGTGGCTAGACAAGAAATGTAACTAACCTGAGCGGAGAATTCCTGTAAGTTGGCGTTATATACTAAGCTTTCTGGATTTATCTGTCCGTGATAGCTATGACGAGGGGAGATAAATTCATTCGTCCGCATATTAACTCCCAAATATAATTTTCACTACCTATCAATTATATTCATACTGGCAGACTCGTCATCAGGGTAAATACTAGCATTAACCGAACTTTTCGATCGCCTACGGTAATGCTAGGATCTGAGGGCCTCATCATCAACCCTCAATGCTGCCTATCGTTATTTTACCTGGATACCTGGAAAGTGCCGATGTCTATCTACCACTCCAACAAGCTTTAACCAACATCGGTACGGCGACGAC
>JANODM010000198.1:0-2637 GCA_031412695.1 Alphaproteobacteria bacterium | reverse complement strand
AAGAGATTTTCCTCGTCGCGGTATTTTTTTTGATGCAACGACGCCGCTAATTTTACAGCTGGATTTTGAACGCTGGTGATGGCTTTCATGGTAACACTACCCGCGTGAACATCGATGTAGGCAAAAGACGTTTCGTTTTTTGTTCTGATACGAAAAGTTCGCCTGTTTCAATATTACCCTTAAAATATTCAGCTGCCAATTGGCCAAAGGCCATGCTGGACGCACGAATCGCATACGAGGTCAGCAATAAAAACGATCCCGATTGCGGCCTTAATAATTTTGCACAATCTTCAAGCAGATACGGCAGATCCTCGAATAAATCCCAGGTTTCGCCGTCAGGTCCACGCCCGAATTTCGGCGGGTCCAAAACAATCCCGTCGTATAAAGAGCCTCTACGCACTTCGCGTTGCACGAATTTTACAGCGTCTTCGACGATCCATCGAATCTTCCAATTCGGGTCATTCAACTCTTGGTTTTCCTTGGCCCATGTAATCGCTTTTTTCGACGCATCGACATGCGTGACTTCGGCACCTGCGTTTGCGGCGACCAATGAATGCACACCGCTATAGGCAAATAGATTTAAAATCTTCGGTTGTTTCAGTTTTGCCGTTTGGGCCGCTAGCCATTCCCAATGCGCACATTGTTCGGGGAAATAGCCGACATGACGAAAATTCGTCAGACGTCCGATGAAGCGCAAATCACCAAATTTTGTTTCCCATGCAGAGTCAGGAATATTTTCGTTCTGCCAACGTCCGTGCACGGAATCGTCATCAACACTGCCGCCCATAAACACAGCGTCGGCTTTTTGCCAATTGTCTTTGGTCAGATGGGGCGTCCACATCGCCTGGGGTTCAGGGCGATCAATTAAGTAACGTCCGATTTTTTCCAGCTTGCGCCCGAAGCCTGAATCAATCAGGGCATAATCGTTCCAGCCGGACGTCACAAGCGTTTGCAGTTCCATGATCGTAATTTACGTGAAAGACGAAAGATAGTCGAGGACAAACCGTTGATATCTTGTTTCAAGTTTGGCCATATAACCAAACCCTCGCTTTCGCAAGGGTTACGAGTATTTTTTTAGTGAGTTTTTACTTTATTGCGTCGGACCATAAGGCATTTTGCGCAATGGATACGATTTGCCATTCACAATCGCTGAAACCGTAACATACGATCTACTTAACACATCTTGTGTATTTTCGACTTTGAGATCAGGCTGAACATCGGCCAATTCTTTTGTCAGTTCGGGCAATGAAATCCGAAATAAAGAAGCTTTTCTTTTATCACTTGTCCAACTATCTGATTCGATTTCTGTTGTAATTGAATCCAATCGCGCAGCAAACATATTCACATCAGGCATTGTTTCAACGGTAATGCTATCCAGTAATGCGCGGTCAGCCTTCGTCATCTGCTGTTTTTCTTGTTCCCATTCTTTCGAATAGCGACCAAGGATAGCAGCCCCTGCTAACGCTCCACACGCTCCTACTATGAGCGCCCCACTAGTAAACATGGATTTGTTCCGGTTGAAAAATTCCTTCATATTTTTATTCCCTGATTCTTTTATGTGTCGCACACTCTAGACAATTTATAACGTTATGTCAATGAAAAAATGGCTAAAACGCCTCTGAAATTCCCACGGAAGTCAGGATCTTTACTGACACCTGACCCTCATTTTCGCAAGGGTTACGAACGTTGGTGAAACAAAAAACCCCGCTCGTATGAACGGGGTTTTTAAAATTTCTAGATCCCGATTTTCATCGGGATTACACATCATCAATTTACGCAGCGCGTGTCGTCGTTGCCGACGCATAAGCCGTGATATCCAATTTTACGCCGGGTCCCATGGTCGACGACAAGGTCGCCTTCTTCATGTAGACGCCTTTGCTGTTTTGCGGTTTGGCTTTGACCAATGCATCCATCAACGCTGATAAGTTCGCGGTGATTTCGGCTTCAGTCATGCTGGCTTTTGCGATACCGCAATGAACGATACCCGATTTTTCAGCGCGGTATTCGATCGCACCGGATTTTGCTTCAGTGACGGCTTTGGTGACATCCATGGTAACCGTACCCAATTTCGGGTTCGGCATCAGGCCTTTCGGACCAAGGACTTTACCAAGCTTACCAACCAATGGCATCAAATCAGGTGTCGCGATCAAACGATCGAAATCGACTTTGCCTGCCAAGATAGCATCGGCTAAATCGTTTTCACCGACGATATCCGCGCCGGCTTTTTTCGCTTCTTCCGCTTTTGGTCCGCGCGCCATAACGGCAACACGTACTTTTTTGCCTGTGCCATGTGGCAAAGCCAACATCCCGCGGATGTTTTGATCAGATTGCTTGATGTCAACGCCCAAATTCACCGCGACATCGATTGTCTCGTTGAATTTCGCTTTGGCGTTTTGCTTGACCATTTTGACGGCATCGGCGATCGAATACAATTTATCGCGATCGACGGTTTTGTTCAAAGCTGCTGTACGTTTTCCGGTCATCTTAACCCTCCACTACGTCGACGCCCATGGCGCGCGCAGACCCTTCGATCATGCGCATGGCGCCGTCGATGTCTTTGGCGTTTAGGTCGACCATTTTCTGTTCAGCGATTTGTTTCACTTGGCTGCGTTTTACTTTGCCGACTTTTTCAGTGCC
>JANODM010000197.1:0-5081 GCA_031412695.1 Alphaproteobacteria bacterium | reverse complement strand
CCGCCAATTGATTGGCCAATACCAATGCGCGATCCTGATCTTTCATGCGAAAACGCGCCAGATACACGGCATGAGCCAACCACCGCCAGCGTTCAAATCCTGCGTCTTTACCGACAACGGCCAAGTAGTCGACGATATATTTCAATCGTTCTTTACCTGGTGCGGCACCGAAATAAAATGCTGCCAAACTGGGGACGTAATTAGCTTGCGGATCTAAATCATAGGTAACGAAAAACCACTCTTGCAATGTTTTATAATTATAATCTTTTAGATTGGTGACATTACCGCCGATATCGCCTGTGTTCTGAAGGATCATGCCGATATTGCGGTAACTGAGTTGTGTGTCGCCATACCCATAAGACAAGGCTTCGATTTTGTTCGTCGGCGGCGGCAATCCTGCCCATTTCGTTTTGAGAGGATACGTCACAGACCACAGACACGCGCACAACACGACCGCGACGATCACGATCATTCCGTCAACAGGAAATATAAAGCGGTTTTGTTTGACAGACATCAGAATTGACTGCGGCGCAAATCAAACGCCGCGCAGGCAAGGAATAATGTACAGAACACGATTGCCTGAACAGGAAAAATCCACAATGGTACGCCTGTCGCGTTGCCATAGACGATCCAGGCACTTTGGGCCAATAAATCGAAACGCGGGACAACAACGGAAATAATTTTGACGACAGGCGTCATGATGACGGAAGATAATTCGTCACTGATCAGCCCCGCTTCGATGATACCGATCATCACGCCGATCATG
Organism: Alphaproteobacteria bacterium; assembly: GCA_031412695.1. Classification (GTDB taxonomy): domain Bacteria; phylum Pseudomonadota; class Alphaproteobacteria; order Micavibrionales; family SZUA-601; genus JAQGJA01. The sequence goes on along the minus strand of JANODM010000197.1, from coordinate 4,315 downwards.
CGGGACAATGAATACAAACCCAAACTACACAAGGCGCTGATGGTCGGGCTTTTAAGGACGACGGAAAAAAATAACGCCATAACACCCGTAATGGCTAATTCGACGATGACGCTGGATGACCAGACCAATAATCCCGGTGTGACGCCGCGCGATAACACGATCATGAACAACCCGATCGCAATCGCCAGGATCAAGGCCACCGTAATGAATGCAGCCGAAAAACTGATCAGCATGCGCGAACGCGTCAAAGGTGTAGCTAGCAAATAATCAATCTCGCGCGAATCAAAAGCGCGTCGAATAAAAAAGCTGATAAAAATAATAAGGCCTAAAACCGCAATGGTACGCAGTGATGTACCCGCCATAGCGATTGCGTATTTGTCTTGTTCGATGGTTGCCGCACCGCCCAAGAAAACGGACGCACTGGCGGCCAGAACCATCAGCACAAGCATTAATTGCATGACGCGATCACGGCGCACCGCTTTGAGAGTATAACCGTAGAGCGACGAAGAAAATAATCCGGACATGAAACCCTTAACCTGTTGCGACCTTACATCGCGAACGGGCGACGATCATTGGCCATTTTTTTGTATAACTCTTTGTCGACCTCATCCAAGCTTGGCTGATCATTCGTGACCGCACGCAGCATGATGACCATTTCGGTTTTCTTGATACCGTCGCGTTGCCCGCGGAATAGCGGACCCAAGAACGGTGTTTCGCTAAGAACCGGAACACCCGTTTGACGTGCATCCGTACGATCCTGCATCAAGCCGCCCATGATGATAGTCGAACCTGAACGCATTTTGACGACTGAATCGATCTCGCGAATAGACAATTCAGGGATCAAGTTATCCACTAAACCGCCCGACGCCAAGGCAGCGCCCGGATCGGTAACGGAACGAACCACCCGCGTAATGCTGGGGCGCAGATTCATCGTGATTTCTTTGGTATCCGGATCGACCGATGGCTGAACGGTAATGATAATACCTTCCGGTACGTTCTTGATTTGCGTCGTGATGTCGACGCGTGACGGTGTCGTAATCGTGCCGTCCGTACGTTGAATTTGGAATTCAAAGAAAACGCGTGATTCAGATACGTTCAACACTGCTGTTTGATTGTTCATCACCGTGATGCGCGGACTGGACAAAGTGCGTACCGTACCGAAACGTTGTAACGCATCGACAAAGAACGTAAAATTCTCAGAAGTATCGAACGTGACTAAGCCGCCTGTTGTAGAGATCGTCGGATCAAGCGGAAAGTTTGCGCGTGGGAAATTCGTACCCAACGACACATTGCCCAACACAGCCTGCCAATTAATACCCGTCGTGCTTTCGTCGTTCAATTCGACTTCGAATACTTTGGCTTCGATCAGCACTTGGCTGTTGGTCGAACGACGCAATTCGGCCAAATAATGCGACACTTTTTGATGTTGTTTTTCGGTACCGAAAATATTGACTAACCCTGCCGCTTTATTGACCGAATAATACGGATTAGTCAGTGTTGCAGCCATGCTGCCACCAATTGCAGTACCTGCGGCAGCATTATTCGCCGTATTTTGAGTGCCTGTTGGATTGGCCAGGCCTGCAACCGGTGCAGCCGATGATCCAGCCGCCGGAACAGGAGGTGTTGCTGAAGGCGCGCCGCCCACGGACGTCAAATCAGCCGTAGACACTGCCGGAATCGCATTCGGGGTTGCAATCGGTGCCGATTGATCGGTCAACGATGTTTGTAAATTCGTATTGCCGATGATTTGTGTGATGTTACGTTCCAAATCCGCCCAAAAATCAGACGAACTGCGGGTGTTGATCGAGCTGCTGGAACCGTTTTGACCGCCACCGCTGCTGCCACCACCACCCGCAGCAGATGCCGCTGAGGTATTCGAGCTGATGGTGCTGGTGTAATCACGCGTCATGCTGAGGTAATCGACGCGGTAGGTTTTGACATACGGCGTATCACGCTCGACGCGCAGAATGTTGTTTTTAAACGTATAGCGCAAACCCGACATCTCGGAGATGCGTTCGACGACTTGGTCGAACGGACGGTTATAAGCTGTGAAAATGATCGAGCCCGTAATGGTCGGATCTAATTCCAAATCCACCTCGGCTTGTTTTGCCAATTCGAAAAAGATGTCGCGGATCGGCACATCTTGATTGACGGTGATGCTGACAAGCGGTTGTGGCAAGATATTCTTTTTTTGCTCGGCCATGATAGGGGCCAGATCAGGAACCTGATCCGCATTTGAGGAATCATCAGACTCTTTGACAGGGCGCGGCGCCATCGCATTGCGATAATCGTCACGGTTATAATCCATCTCACGGTCTTGCGTGACGACGTTTTTCGCTTTGTATGAGAAATCATCCCAATCCTTGCCCGTACAAGAAACAAGAGCGGTGGCGCACATAAACAAGGCCACGACAGGCAGAAGGCGAGAACGAGACATGGTCATATCCTTATATTAAGCGCAGGTCATGCTCTATAAGAGCGGATAAACTTTGCGGAATTGTTAACGCCGTCAGGCACGCGCCGGGGTGGCAAAGGAACTGGCAACCTTAGCTTTGCGAATTTGTAATTCCATATCTACAGGCAAATCGGCCTCGGCGATGGCAATTGTGTCATCAATCTTGCCTTCACTGTATAGACGCAACAGAGTCTGGTCAAAGGTGACCATGCCCGATGGCTTGTTCTGGGCCATGACGTCGCGGATCTTGGACGTGTCGCCTTTGGCGATCAATTCGCGCACATAACCTTCGTTAATCATGACCTCGAACGCCAACACTTGCTTACCGCTTTTGCCCTGGATCAAGCGCTGGGCAATAATCGCACGCAAATTCATCGCCAAATTGATGCGGGCCTGGGCTAGCTGCGTTTCTTCGAAAAAGTTCAACACGCGTTCAACGGCCTGATAGGCATTATTCGCATGAATTGTCGATAAACATAAATGCCCCGTCTCGGCGGCAACTAAGGCTTGTTCCATCACGTAGCGGTCGCGTACCTCTCCGATCAAAATAACGTCGGGACGCTGGCGAAAAGCATTTTTAAGCGCGACATGGTAATTATCGGTATCGATACCGATTTCACGTTGGGTAATGATCGACCGTTTATGTTCGTATAAATATTCGACCGGATCTTCGATCGTGATGATGTGTCCCGCCATGACTTGGTTACGGTGCTCGACCATCGATGCCAAGGTGGTGGATTTGCCCGAACCTGTCATGCCGCATAACAAAATAATGCCGCGACGATTCAAGATCAGTTTTTTTAGTTCATCCGGCAGACCCAAGGTTTCGAAAGCCGGAATCGTCATTTTAATGGAGCGGATGACTACGCTGGGTGTTTCGCGTTGCTGCATGACGTTGACGCGGTAGCGGCCCATGCCTGGAATACCGAAGGACATGTTCAATTCATGGAAATTCTGAAACTCGCGCATTTGTTTTTCGTTCAAGATGCGACCCAATAAATCCATGATCAGATCCGGCGTCATCCGTGGATATTCATTGATCTCGGTGAATTCATGATCGATGCGCATGACGATCGGTCGGCCTGCAGTAATATACATGTCCGACGCACCTGCTTCGGTCATGATTTCCATTAAACGTAAAATTTGACCGTCCACCGTGTCGTCCTTTTTCTAGAAACTGTAATTACCGTCATCACCACTTACGGGTGCCGCATTTTGTGCGCCGCCGGGTCTGGCACCGGGACGCAATGTCGGGTCATTGGCGCCAGCGCCGACACTGATACCTTTGCGTTGCAAATCAGGGTTATTCGAGCGTTGTTTGATGGCTTCGATTTTAGCCATGTCTTCTTCGGTCAAATTCGTATCGGATGCTTTGACCAACACGCGACCTGCTTCCTCAGACGTAATCGCGCCTGAATCGCGTAAGGCTTTGACGGCATCTTCCATGGTTTGCATGCCTGAACGCACGCCGACCTGGATCATCGAATAAATCTGTGCGATTTGGTTTTCGCGGATCAGATTTCGCACCGCATTCGTACCGATCAATACTTCGTGTGCGGCGACACGGCCTTTACCGTCGGCACGCTTTAACAGGGTTTGCGTAACGATGGCCTGTAACGAGTTGGACAACATCGCACGTACCATTTCTTTGTCATCGGACGGAAATACGTCGATGATACGGTCGATGGTTTTAGCCGCAGAATTCGAGTGAATCGTACCGAAGACCAAGTGTCCCGTTTCGGCGGCAGTCAATGCCAAAGCAATCGTTTCATGGTCGCGCATCTCACCGACACCCAAAGTTTCGCGCGCGCTTTGAAATCTGCGTTACGCGAAGATCCTGACGTCATTCTGGTCGGTGAG
>JANODM010000196.1:0-2375 GCA_031412695.1 Alphaproteobacteria bacterium | reverse complement strand
CGTTAAAGATTTTATCGAGATCGTTTTCTTCTATGCCGATACCGGTGTCATTCACGTCAAAACGTATCATTGGTTGAGCCGTCTCATTATCATTGGCCAAACGTACGACGACTTTGACGCCGCCTTCTTGCGTGTATTTGATCGAATTGCTTACCAGATTGATCAGGATTTGGCGAACGCGTGTTTCGTCGCCTTTGACGCTGATATCCTCAGGCAAATTCAAGTCCACATTAAACGATAATTTTTTATCTGCCGCCTGAGCGCCCAGCATATGTTGAATATCCGTCATCAGTTTCGGATAATCGATCGGTTCCAATTTCACATTCATGGTGGAGGAATGCTCTAATTTAGAATAGTCCAAATGATCGTTAATAAGGCTATTCAGGTTATCCGCGGACGACAACAATGTCTGGTACACCATGGTTTGTTTTTCGTTCAGCGGACCTATTTTATCAAAAAGCTGAATGCACCCCAATATCGCCCCAAGAGGCGTTCTGATCTCATGACTAAGGGTTGCAAAAAAATCGTTCTTGGTTTTTGTTTTGGTGCTTAATTCTTCGATCAAGGATCGGCAGACGATACGTTCCATTACGATATCGGCAAGATTTTTCAGAATAGCTTGTTTGCCTTCGTCAAAATCGTTGTGCGGCTTCATGTCAATCACACATAACGTTCCGATCCGGCTGCCTTGTTCGGTAACCAGGGCTGCGCCGGCATAAAAACGAATATTAGGACCGCCTTTGACAAGCGGATTGTCTTTGAAAATGTCGTGTTGCGTCGCGTCAGGTACGATCATGACATCGTCACCACTTTGAACGTTGTGAGTGCAAAATGTAATGTCACGTGAAATATTTTGCGGATCGACACCGTAACACGCTTTGAACCACTGACGGTTTTGGTCAATCAGTGCGATCATGGCGACTGGCATGCCGAATATCGTACGCGTCAAATCGACAATCGACTGAAACGCCTGCTCGGGCTCTGAATCCAAAAGATTCAAAGCGTGCAGCTCTGTTAATCGTTTTATTTCGTTGTCCAGCAGCATGTCGCGATACTATGAGTTATTTATAAGTATTACAAGCTATTTAATACCTTATTTTAGTGTAGAACATCGTTTCGCACTGTAGTTTTATAATCTTTACATATCTTTCAAAACCACGTTAACAAACGCTTTCTTTCCTTTGTTTTACGTGCCATAAGCATTTCCATCATGCTAACCATATCCAACCTTACTTATAAAATCGGTGCGCGCACGTTAATCGACGATTGCAGCCTTAACGTCGTGGATGGCTGGAAAGTCGGGCTTATAGGCGCGAATGGCGCAGGTAAATCGACACTTTTCAAGCTGATTTCAGGCGAATTGCAGCCTGACCAAGGTGCCGTTTACATGACCGGCAACCAGAAAATGGCTCAAGTCCGCCAGGATATTCCCGACACGGATATGCCGCTGATCGATATGGTTTTAAGTGCGCATGAAGAAATGTCGCAATTGATGAAGGATGTCGAGACCGAGCAAGACCCCAACAAACTGGGCGATATGTATCAGCGTTTGATGGATTTGGATGCGTACTCTGCTCCGGCCAAGGCTTCCATTTTGCTTACGGGTTTGGGTTTTAAAGACCATCAACTCTACGAACCCTTCTCGTCGTTTTCGGGCGGTTGGCAGATGCGTGTAGCCTTAGCCTCCGTCTTGTTTCTTGAGCCTGAATTTTTATTGTTGGACGAGCCGACAAACCACTTAGACCTTGAAGCCATTATGTGGCTGGAAAGCTATCTGGCGTCCTATCCACACACATTAATGGTCATTTCGCATGACCGCGAATTGCTGAATAAATGCGTGACCCACGTCATTCATTTGGACAAGCAAAAATTGACATTATACACGGGCAATTACGACACGTTTGAAAACGAACGCGCCAGCCGTTTGGGCTTGCAACAAAAAATGTTCGAAAAACAACAAGCGCAGCGCGCCCATATGCAGAAATTCGTTGACCGCTTCAAAGCCACCGCTTCTAAGGCGACCCAAGCCCAAAGCCGTATCAAAGCATTGGAGAAGATGGATCTGGTCGATGCCGTCATCGCCGACCGCGCCATTAAATTCGTCTTTCCCAATCCTGACAAAATCGCGTCGCCGATGATCTCGATGAACAAGGCGGATATCGGCTACACCGAGGGCAAACCGATCTTGAAACACGTTAACGAAAATATCGATAATGACGACCGTATCGCTTTGTTGGGTGCGAATGGTAACGGTAAGTCTACATTGATGAAATTGATCGCAGGGAAATTAGGTGTGATGAAGGGCGATGTTTTTCGTTCCGGTAAATTGCGCATAGGCTATTTCAGCCAGCATCAAACAGATGAGTTGGATTTGG
>JANODM010000195.1:0-2413 GCA_031412695.1 Alphaproteobacteria bacterium | reverse complement strand
CTTTTGTATTTTCAATCGTGCTTCCTAATGGGGTTGAATTACCTGCTCCGCGCCAATCGGTGACGGTGATGTCGAACATGTTACGTGCAAAATATTCTTTATAGCCGCTACTTAATGGTGATGCAGGGCCGCCGGGTAAATCCATAGCGGGCAATGCGCCTTTTACGCCTCTTCTGTGAAACGGCGTTTCATACGGACCCCTTTGAAATATTCCCGCGTCAATGGGTCTCCAACTTTTAACGGGATGCATGTAGCTGTAAGAATTCGGCTGATATGTCTGGTAAGGATCCTGAGCGTTAGAAGCATTTATTTTAGATGTAGCAATAGTCATGACGAACCTCTTGGATGTTCGAAGCAAAAAAGGGAATAATCAGGTTTTAAGTGTGAAAATAGCGATCAACGGGCGGTGACGCGGAGGGCGAAACCGATATAAAACAAGATTAAATTATAGGATTGGGAGAAAATGAATATGACTGGCTAGCGCCAGAAATGGAAACCGAAAGCATAAAAGTGGTTTGCAATAATATTCATATGATAAAGGTATTTTGAAGTTATGATTCTGTCAAGAATAAAATTAAACGTCGTGGCGTTCTTTTAAATGCGGCCACGCGATGACGGTATAATCCATCCCTGTTTTGACGGTCAAAGCCATCGCAACGAGGATGCCGATTTTACCTATCCATTCGACCAGCAACGAAAACCATTCGGGATGAACAAATGGCCACATGATCAAAAAACCGATTGTGGTCATTTGCACGCCTGTTTTCCATTTGGCCAAACGCGTGACCGGCATGGCGATTTGCTTGGTACCCAAGAATTCGCGCAAGCCCGCGATAAAAATCTCGCGCATCATGATCAGCAATCCGCACACGGCCCAGATCCCATCCAGACGGTGTGTGGCGACCAACATAAACAGAATGGCCCCGACGAACAGCTTGTCCGCGATCGGGTCCATAAAGACGCCGACGGGGGATTCTTGTTTATAAAGCCTGGCGAAATAGCCGTCGAAATAATCCGTTACAGCCGCCGGAATGTACAAAGCCAATAACGTCCAAGCGGCCCAAGCACTTGGAATCAAGAATAAAATTATCATAAACGGCAAAATCGCCAACCGCGAAACGGTCAGGATATTCGGTATATCAGCTTTGGTGGGAGGCCAATTAATCATTGCACTAACTCTGTTACCTTCATCAAGTAGCTGATTCAGCTTGACCGCTCAACTGTTTTTGATAAAGACTCTAACGGTTTGCCCCTTTTATCCACAAGGCAGTTGCCAATGTCGCCCACCCAGATCATCTCGCTTGCGGCTTTGGCGGTTTATTTTACCGTTTTGGGTATTTTCAATTGGCGCGGACAACGAGGACAAACCAGCGAAGGCTATGCGATCGGCAACCGAAAAGTCGGGTACATCGCGACTACGGGCACGTTGGCTGCGGGGATCCGCGACGGTTCAGGCATTATTTTATGGATCAGCTTTGCCTATTCCGTCGGCTATGGCGGATTGTGGTTATTCGTCGGTATGTTTTGTTCGTTTTGCCTGATGGCTTTCTTGGGGCCGCGCGTAAGGGCGTTGTCCATCGAACGTGATTATTTAACCGTCAATCAAATGATCCGTGACGATATCGGAACTTACACACAGAAAACGACGACATGTATTATGTTGATCGTAACCTTATTGATCATGTCGATGCAGGTTTACGTGGCCGGTAATTTCTTTTCGTCTTTGCTGCATCAACCTTATTGGATGGGGATGATTAGTATTTCGTGCATCGTCGGATTTTATTTATTTGTCGGCGGATACGGTGCCGTCATTCGAACGAATACCATTCAATTTTTTTGGATCGTGTCGTTGATCGTCATTCCGTTCATGATTCCCCCAGTTATTGCGGATATCACGAATTACGGTTCGATTTTAAGTATGCCGATGCAAGACCGCGTTGCATTATTCATCATCGGTATTTTTTATCCATTGGCAAATGGCGATACGTGGCAACATCTTTTCTCTGCGAAAAACAAAAAAGTCATTCGCCGTGCTTTTCCTGCGGGTGGCATTATTCTGATCATCATGACGATCGGTCTTATTTTCCTTGGTTTCGGGATCAAAACCCATTTGCCTGACGCGGATCCGAATACGGCCTTGTTCGAGTTCTTTAAAGCCGAATTAGTATCACCATTTATCCTGGCATATATTGCCATTGTCGTCATGGCGATTACGACATCGGATTTGGATTCGCAAACCTATTTATTTACGTCGACATCGATCAAAAATATCGCCCCGCCTTCGGTCGCCCAAAGCAAAACACAATATAAAAAATGGGCCCGTTTCGTGATCATCGGCGCATTGACGTTTACAACCCTTGTGGCTCTAACGATTAGCGACGTCATTCAGTTTTTATTTCAAACCGTCAGTTTG
>JANODM010000194.1:0-3005 GCA_031412695.1 Alphaproteobacteria bacterium | reverse complement strand
CATCAGGGCGTCCAAGCCTGGTTCGGTGAACAAATTCGTTCGGCCGTGGGCCAATCGCATGAAATCGCCCAAGCCTATTTGCAGGAACATCAACAAGGTATCCGCGCCGATGTTCTGGCGATGGCGGGAGATTTGAACCGTGCATCGTTACGTGCCAATAATGACAGAAATTTCCTGGAAGAATTTTTCCGTACCCAAGCCTATTTGCGAAATTTATCCGAAGCCGTTTTGATCAATTCATCAGGCGATATTCTGACGCGTGCCGGGATGTCTCTCAGTCTTGAATTCTTGCCGGATGATTTCCCCGCAATGCTGAAAAAGGCGGATAATGACGAAGTCGTTTTATTTACAGGCGAGAATGAAGACCGAGTTCGCGCCTTGGTGAAATTGGATAATTATCTGGACACGTATTTATTCGTCGGTCGTTTTGTCGATGAAAAAGTGTTATCCAGTGTCGTATCCACCAACCAAGCCGTCAATGCCTATCAAACCTTACAAACCAAGCAATCGCAATTAAAATTGTCGATGACGCTGATTTTTACGTTGGTGGCGTTGATGTTGTTGCTGGTGGCCGTATGGGCCAGCCTCAGTTTGGCACAGCGTATCGTGGATCCTGTTGCCAGTCTTATTTATGCCGCCGAACGGGTACGTTCAGGTGATTTGAATGCGCGTGTAGAAGAATCGGATGCCAATACCGAAGTCGGAACATTGGCGCGCGCTTTTAACCGCATGACCGAACAATTGCGCAATCAACGCAAAGACCTGATCAATGCCAACCGACAATTGGACGAGCGTCGTCGCTTTACCGAGACGGTATTGGCTGGTGTTAATGCTGGTATTTTAGGGATGGATGAGACGGGCACAATCCAAGTCGCGAACGCGTCGGCGCAAAAATTGTTACGGCGCGATGCGATTGATTTGGTCGGTAAAAAATTATCTTTGGTATGTTCAGAAATGGAAACGGTGCGACGCGTGTTGCGCAGTAAACCGGGCCGAAGCGTCGAAGTGCCAATTGACGTCACCAGCGTGGATGATAATTCAGAATCGCATTGGGTCGTGCGCATGACGGCCGAAGGATCAGAAGATGAATTGCGCGGCTATGTCGCGACGTTTGACGATTTGTCGCCGCTGATGGATGCGCAACGTAAAGCGGCCTGGGCCGATGTTGCCCGCCGTGTTGCGCATGAAATCAAGAACCCGCTGACACCGATTCAGTTATCGGCGGAACGTCTCAAGCGTCGTTACAGCAAACAAATCACGGATGACCGAGAAACCTTTGAAGAATGTACGGACACGATCGTCCGTCAGGTCGACGACATCCGAAAAATGATCGACGAGTTCAGTGCGTTTGCGCGTATGCCGACATCGGCCAAACAAAACGAGAATCTCACGACCTTGTGCCAGCAGGTCATGGTGTTGTTCCAACAAGGTCACAATACGGCGAAATTCGTATTCGAAAAGCCTGAAAAACCTATTTATCTATCCGTCGATCGCCAGCAAATTTCCCAAGCTTTAACCAATCTGGTTAAGAACGCTTTTGAGGCGACCGAAGAGACGGCTGGGGTCGAAGCCCCCCGCATCAATGTATCCATATTGGAAAATGATACGGACATCGTTTTCATGATTGCCGATAACGGTCCGGGTTGGCCAAGCGAATTATTACCGCGTCTTACCGATCCGTATGTTACCACCAAGGTTAACGGGTCGGGTTTGGGATTATCTATCGTCGCCAAAATCGCCGAAGACCATCACGGAAAATTGGAATTTTTAAATAATACGCCTAGAGGTGCCATCGTGCGCTTGATTTTGCCCAAAGGAGAAACTGCCTATGTCTGATGATATTTTAATTGTAGATGACGAAGCCGACATTCGCGCCCTTGTTAGCGGTATTTTGCAGGATGAAGGTTTTGCGACGCGCCAAGCGGGGACAACAAATGCCGCATGGGAAGAAATCAGTAAACGCCAACCTGCTTTGCTTATTCTGGATATTTGGTTAGAGGGTAGCCAGGAAGACGGTATGATGTTCCTCAAGCGTCTTAAAAAGACGTATGCAGATTTGCCCGTCGTCATGATCAGCGGTCATGGCAATATCGAGACGGCCGTGCAGTCGATTCAAATCGGCGCGTATGATTTTATCGAAAAACCATTTAAATCCGACCGTCTATTGCTGACGATACAGCGTGCTTTGCAAGACAGTAAATTACGCCGCGAAAACGGTGAATTACGTCGTCGTGCCGGCATCGATCAACATTTGATTGGTAAATCTCATGCCGTTACGGGTTTGCTGGACAGCCTCGATAAGGTGGCCGCATCCAACAGCCGAATTTTATTGATCGGTCCTGCAGGGTCAGGCAAAGAGATTGCGGCTCGTTACATTCATGCGAAATCAAAACGTCACGAACAAAACTTTGTCGTGTTGAATTGCGCAACCTTGCGAGCGCAGGATTTAGAAGAAGAGCTTTTCGGCTGGGAAGATCGTAATCCGACCGGCGAGCTTAAAATCGGTTTGTTGGAACAGGCGCATGGTGGCACGTTATTATTAGACGAAGTCGCCGATATGCCGCTTGAAACACAAGCCAAGATGGTTCGCGTCCTGCAAGATCAGCGTTTCGAACGCCTCGGCTCGCACCGCCCGATAGAAGTGGATATTCGCTTTATGGCGTCCAGCAACCGTGACCTCAAGCAATTGATGGAAGCGGGCCGTCTGCGTCAGGATTTGTATTATCGTTTGAATGTCGTGCCTGTTGCGATTCCATCCTTACGTGATCGTCTTGAAGATATTCCGTTGTTGGTGGATTATTTTATCGAACAGATCACCACGAATACCGGTTTGAAAGTCAAGAAATTGGGATCGGATGCGATGGCCGTGCTGCAAGCTTATCCGTGGCCGGGAAATGTTCGCCAGTTACGTAATCTGATCGAATGGTTGTTGATTATGTTACCTGCACAAGATGGATTGCAAAGTATCCGCGCCAGCGATTTGCCGGTAGAATTCCGCAATACTG
>JANODM010000193.1:0-3577 GCA_031412695.1 Alphaproteobacteria bacterium | reverse complement strand
GAACCGCTTGAACCCGAAGCGCTTCCTGATGTCATGCAACTTTCGATTCCCAAAGAGGCTGGAATTATTTGTTTGAAAATCGGTTATCAAAAACCACTAGAGCATAAATTGATTTTACCACGAGATAATCCCCCGGAAATGCCGATGGGACGCTGGCCTTTTGTTGCGCGTTATTACCCCGATGCTGAAATTTTGCCATATGATGTTGCTGTAAACGCGGCGCAAATGTCGGAAAAACAACACGAGGAATTTGATCGGCACATTGCCGCCGCCTTGGATTACGGAACCAATTTTGCTGGGATGTCTGTTGATACGCGTGCCGAAGATTTATCCTATGTGCGCATCAAAGTAGGCAAGTACGAACCTTTAGGCATGAATGCAACGTTGCAAGGTTCTGCCGTTTTGACAAAAGCGGGGCTTTTTGCGCCGCTTTGGGCGAATGATGCGGTATTGCGCCGCGACGGTCGCGCATGGAAAAAAGAAAAACCGATGTTATTCGGTGTGACATCGATGTTGTTGCCGCAATAGATAAAGAGCGTGTCCCGACCGAAGCGGAGGGACCTCGAGGAAAAATAAAAAAATAAGAGAGGCCTCTCGACGGAGTTTGCCCTCGCGAAGGCGGGGGCTCGAGGCACGAAACCGCGACTACGCGATAATATCGTCGATCAGCATCGATTCATATTTGATGATCATGTCCTTGAGGACCAGTTTGCGCTTTTTCATGCGCTGCATCGCCAGCATGTCGTTGTTCGGACCGTCATTCAGGCGTAACAACGCTTCGTCCAAATCGCGGTGCTCGGTCCGCAATTCATCCAATTTTTCTTTGATCCGTTGTTTATCGAGTTCTGACATACGTGGTGTGAGGCTTTTGTCCTGCGGCTTTGTACCCTGTTGCGGGTATAAGGGCTTATACCGTGGGCGGTTGCGAAAATCCAGGATTATGATAGACAAGAGAACTTAATATCTTCTTTGCACCCTGTTTTTAACCAGCCTGAATGACCCCAGCCATGACCCAAACCACCTCTCAAACGTCTCAAAAGAAACGCATCGGCATCCTGACATCGGGCGGCGATTGCCCCGGATTAAATGCCGTGGTGCGTGCCGCCACACATACCGCCATTGAAAAAGGTTGGGACGTAATCGGGATTTTGGAATCGACGGACGGGTTATTGGCCAGGCCAAACAGAACGGTGAAATTGGATAATGCGATGTTGGACGGAGCGGTGTTTCGCTCTGCAGGCACGATTTTGGGCACGACATCCAAAGGCGCGCAAAGCCCGATTGCGTTTACGCAAGCCGACGGCACTAAAATCGACCGCAGCCAAGAAGTCGCAGATGCCTATCACGCTCTCGGCCTTGAAGGCTTGATCGTGGTCGGCGGCGACGGATCACAAGGTATCGTGCGTGAAATTGCGAAACGTTCAGGCAATACCATCAAATTCGTCGGCGTGCCGAAAACGATCGATAACGATGTCGCCGCCACTGAACAATCGGTCGGATTTGATACGGCGTGGGCTGTTGCGACAGAAGCGTTGGATCGTTTGCAACCGACAGCCGCCGCACATCAACGCGTGATGATTTTAGAAGTGATGGGACGCGACGCAGGCCACATCGCCTTGAACGCCGGTATCGCAGGCGGTGCCGATATTATTTTGATCCCCGAAATTCCGTACACGCTTAAAGGGGTGTGCGACAAAATTGAAAAAATAAAAAAATCGGGTCGCAATCACGTTCTGGTCTGTGTGTCCGAAGGCGTCAAAGACCCAAGCGGCGATAAATTGCACGTCAAGCAATCCGACGGTCAACATCGTCTGGGCGGCATCGGGCAACTTTTGGCGCAAACCGTCACCAAAGAAACCGGGATCGAAGCACGCGTTACCGTTCTTGGTCACGTGCAGCGCGGCGCGGCGCCGAATGCGATGGACCGTTTAATCGCAACAGCGTTCGGTGTGCACGCGGTGGATTTATTGGAACAAGGCCAATTCGACCGCATGGTGGTGTGGCAAAACCGTCAGGTCAGTTCTGTGCCGTTGGCCGAGGCGTTGGATACGTATAACACCGTCAAGCCGACGGACTCGTTGATCCGCACCGCGCGATCGATGGGGATTTATATCGGGGAATAAGTTTTACTTGCAGCCAAAGGCGCATCAGAAAAAACCCGTAATCCCTGTGCAAGCGGAGATCACTTGCAACAAGGACAAGACCCTCGCTTACGCAAGGATTATGATTCTCTCAGAATTGTTATCCCGCTGCCAAGCCTTTGATTTGTTGCCCTCATAAAATTACCTCCTATTTTACGCGTATCCCGCATGTTTACGAATGACTCGGGGCGTTTTGTCATAGCCTGAATCGGTCTAGTTATTGTTTTCGGTGTAAAATCATCCAAATCGCACCGCGCCGCGGTAAGAAAATAATAAGCATAATCAAAAGCATAATCATTTGTTTGTAAAGATTTACTGGACTTTTGGTGCGATGCATGGTATGCTTGAGTCTCAATGGACATTTCACGGGAGGAACAAAGATGGTGCAAAACGGACGTCTGGCGTCACTTATGGCGCGTAAGGCCCAACTTGAAGTTGAACTGCAACGCGAAAGCGTGGTCCATGCCCCGGACCAACTCCGACTGACGACATTGAAACGCCGCAAGCTGGTGGTGAAAGACGAAATCGACCGACTGGCTCGGGTCTCGTAACGCGAGAGCCCCGGATCCTATTGAGAGGGGATTCGGTGCGAAACGTTCGAAAAACGGCGGAAGTTATGTTCCGCCGTTTTTTTATGGGCAAGTTTTATTGCCTTTTCGACGCTAAGGCTGATACGTGTCCCGACCGAAGCGGAGGGGCCTGGTTTAAAAACAAAATAAACCAAAACAAGTGAGGCCTCTAGGCTGCCCTCGAGGCACAACAAAAAACCCGCGATCAATATCGCGGGTTTTTAGAATGTTTTACGCAGAAAAACTACGCCGCTTCTTCATCCGAATGATCGGTTGTCATTGTCTCGGCTTGCGCTTCTTGTTCTGCATTCTCTGCAGCCGCTTTGTCGCGTTGTGATTTGCGGAATTTCGCTGCATCACGCTTGGCGGCGCGTTCTTTTGCCGCTTCGGTGCGTTTAATCAGCGCGTCGAAATCAGCACGTGTGCACAGACCCAATTGAACCGGATCGGTCGCTTTGATGTTTGTCATGTTCGGATGCGTGCGCGTGCGCAAGGCCGTGATCGTGTTTTTCGTCGTGCCCAGCAATTTGCAAATCTGCGCATCGGGAATATCGGGATAGGTTTTCAAAACGTATAAAATGCCGTCCGGTTTGTCGGCGCGTTTGGTCACAGCCGTATAGCGCGGGCCCTTGGCGCGGCGCTGGACTTCGGGCATGTCGTTTTGCACAAAGGTCAATTCTTTTTTGTCGTCAGCTTCGCATGCTTTGATGTCTTCGGCGGTTAAGATTCCTTGGATGACCGGGTTCTTGCCGATGATGCCGACCGATACGTCGCCGTCGGCGATGGCTTGAATTTCCAACGCGTGTAAATCGCAAAACGTCGCGATCTGGTCAAAGGTCAGGGTGGTGTTATCCAGCAACCATACGG
>JANODM010000192.1:0-6760 GCA_031412695.1 Alphaproteobacteria bacterium | reverse complement strand
ATCACCCGTTGCGGTCGCCAACCCAAGTGCAGCACCTGCAGCTGCCGCGAATGCTGTCGCTATCGCAACCGGCCCGGGCGCCGTGAAATCGCCAATGGTCGGTACCGTTTATATGCAAGCCGTGCCAGGCAACCCGCCCTTTGTCGAGGTCGGCAAGAAAATCAATAAAGGCGACACATTGTTGATCATTGAGGCGATGAAAGTCATGAACCCGATCAAAGCCCCTGTATCGGGTACGGTCGTGCAGATCAACGTCGCCGACGGCAAACCCGTTGAGTTCGACGAATTGCTTGTGGTTATCGAGTAAATGTTTACTTGTCATCCCGACAGAGAGCCCGCGTATAAAATAGCGGGCCGACGAGGGATCTTTCCCTGTTGCAGCGCTAAAGATTCCTCCTCGCGTCGCTCGTTCGGAATGACAACTTTGGAAAAGAACACTCATGTTTAAAAAAGTCCTCATCGCCAATCGTGGTGAAATTGCTCTTCGTATTTTGCGCGCGTGCAAAGAATTAGGGATCGAGACCGTCGCGGTACATTCGACAGCCGACTCTGACTCCATGGCCGTGCGTTTGGCCGACGAATCCGTGTGTATCGGCGGCCCGCCCTCCAAAGAATCTTATTTGAATATCCCTGCGATTTTGACGGCAGCGAGCATTACCGGGTGCGACGCGATTCATCCCGGTATCGGATTTTTATCTGAAAAAGCTGAATTCGCGCAAATGGTCACCGATCACGGATTTACGTGGATCGGCCCATCCCCTGACATTATTTCAAAAATGGGCGACAAAGTGGTCGCCAAAGAAACCGCGAAAAAATTGGGGCTCCCCGTTGTCCCCGGCTCTGACGGTGCGGTGAAAAACGTCGAAGACGCAAAAAAAGTCGCAGCAAAAATGGGGTATCCCGTGTTGCTGAAAGCGTCTGCCGGCGGCGGCGGTAAGGGCATGAAGCCCGCCATGTCCGAGGCCGAAATCGAACAAGCGTTTCAACTGGCCAGTTCGGAATCCAAAGCCGCGTTCGGCGATGATACGCTGTACATGGAAAAATTATTACTGCACCCGCGCCATATCGAAATTCAGATTTTAGGCGATAATCACGGTAACGCGATTCATTTAGGCGAACGCGATTGTTCGATCCAACGTAAACACCAAAAAGTAATCGAAGAAGCACCCTCACCTGCACTTAATGCCGCGCAACGCGAGTATATCGGCAATCTGTCGGCCAAAGTCGCGCGCGATTTGGGCTATTGCGGATTGGGCACGATCGAATATCTTTTTGAAAACGGCGAGTTCTATTTCATGGAAATGAACACGCGCCTACAAGTTGAACACCCCGTTACCGAAATGATCACAGGCATCGATTTGGTCCGCGAACAAATCCGTGTTGCGTCAGGTGCGAAATTATCCTTTACGCAAGATGAAATCAAATTTACAGGCCACGCGATTGAGTGCCGCATCAACGCGGAACACCCTGAGACGTTTGCACCCTCACCCGGCATCATCAAAGAAACGCATTTCCCCGGCGGGCTTCGCGTGCGTGTCGACAGCGCGATCTATGACGGGTATCGCGTGCCGCAATATTACGACAGCATGATTGCAAAATTGATCGTCGAAGGCACGACGCGTAACGAATGCTTGATGCGTCTTAATCGCTGCCTCGAGGAATTCGTCGTCGAAGGTATTTTCACGAATATTCCGCTGCACGAAAAAATCATCAAAGAGCCCGATTTTATCGACGGCAATTTCAACATTCACTGGTTGGAAAAATGGCTGAAGGCGCAGGAAGCGAAAAAAGAAGAAGCGGCCAACCCTACCCCAAAAGTGTCTGACGCCGCTTAAAAAAGGTCCAAACGCCTATCTTTCGTCAATTTATTACGGAAAATTAACTTGGCCCTGGTATATCTGGGTCAGAACCGCATCACCAACGGAGAATCACCATGCCCGAAGTCATCCTTCAATATATTCCTCTTGTAAATAACGGGCGACAGCTTCGTGAGCTCACGCTTGATGTGCCCGATGCGAGTTTTCATGCCTATCGTGAAACGATTTTCAAAGCGGGAAGTCTTTCAGATGCCGAAAGAGAGACGCTTGTTGCGGATCTGAGAAATGCTGGTGCAAAGCCCGTCATAAGCACACCTAAAACCGGTCAACCGCATAAAGTCGAATATGATTTTTCGGATCCATATTCTTTGAATACGTTTTCGGTCTTGGGCCGATATGGTCTTACTGATGATGAACAAAAACACGCAGTGGTAAAAAGATATTATATGGACGAGAAGGGTCAGGAAACATTATTCGCAAGTCGATTGAGCGACCCGCAAAATAATCCACGATTGATGGAAACCATTCAATACAGCAGAGATCTTTGTGCTGCAGCTGCGACACAAAGCCCCGAAGTCCCAAGTCCTAGCGAATTGCGTCACACCTACGGATAATCCCTTATCCGATCCTTATGCGTCCGCGGTTAACCTGAGATTATATTTTAAACTCTAGCCTCGGATATCATGGCAAAACGCAAATTTTACCGCGCGGCAAACCGCATGCTGATCAAAGATTTCGTCTTTTTGATCGCCGCCGTCGGTTGTGCATTGATCGGATTACGCGGATTTTTATTGCCTGCCGGATTTTTAGACGGAGGCGTGACGGGGATTGCGCTGATCACGCGCGAACTAACCGATCTGCCGCTTGAGTATTTGTTTTTTCTGATCAACGTGCCGTTCATCATCATGGGACGCTATCAGATCTCGATGATCTTTGCGCTGAAAACTCTTTTTGCGATCACATCATTATCGCTTGCGTTGCATTTCGTGCCCATCGAACCCTTTGTCAGCGATTCATTATTGATTGCAGTGTTCGGCGGATTTTTCCTTGGGGCAGGGATAGGCCTGGCGATGCGTGGAGGAGGGGTCATCGACGGTACCGAAGTGTTGGCGTTATATATCGCGCGTAAAACGCCGTTTACTATCGGTAATACCGTGCTGTTTATCAACATCGTTATTTTCACCATAGCCGGGTTGGTGTTTTCCATCCCGACCGCGCTATACGCGATGCTGACCTATTTATCAGCGTCGAAAACCATCGATTTCCTTCTTCACGGGATGGACGAATATACGGCGTTGCAAATCTTTTCCGAGAAAAACGCATCCGTCCTGCATAAAATTCTCAAGCGCAGCTTGAAACTCAACATCATCGTCATCGAGGCCTATAAGGGCGACCCAAGCCGCCCCGATAAAAGCATTGCATCACCGATTTTATACACCGTGATTTCACGCCTGCAGGTCCAGGTTGTGTTGGACACGGTCAAAAACATCGATCCCAAAGCCGTGATCGTGTATCACCCCGTCACTGATCTTCACGGACGGCCTTAAACGAGAACGGGCCGATGACGTTCCAGCATCTTTCCGAAAGAGGGCAAAGAATGTTCGCGATAAGCAAACATCTCCGCGCTTAAATTATCAAAACCTTCGATAAGCGCATCGCGCGCAACAGGCTGGCTCAACACATCCGCCATGTTCCAACCGTAATTTTTGATTGAAAAAACGATAGCCCCCGATTGCGGCAATTTCGCCAGTTTTTGTTCTTCGATACGCAATGTGCCGCTGTGTTCCCATGCTTCGGACGTGAAATTAAAACTCTTATGCGGCGGCAGAAAGTCAGGATGGCGCATCAAGCGATTCGTCATCATCGGCGCCGAATTGCGGCGCTGTAAAGTTACGCCTGGTGGCAGCTTGTTAAATCCTTGTTCAACCTTATCGATGAAATATGCGCTGTAGTGCGGCACACCGGGATGATGAATTTCGCGCATCGACTTGCCCAGTTGTGCCGCTTGTTTGCTTTCGTCTTTTTCAGCTTCATCATCGCCTGAATAATGACTTTGTAATCCCCAACCGTTGGGGAAAATCAACGCGCCTGAACCTACGCGATACACGGTCAAATTTTTGTCATCTTTTTCTGACGGCATCATCAATACCAGATCTTCGGATGCTAGCACGGCGCACGCATCCATCGGATCGGCCCTATCCAGATCAACGACCACACCCGTGGTTACAGAACGAATCATGTTGCTGTCTTGTTCAAAATAATTGGGATGATCTTTCAGTAACGCGCCGACGACATGATCACGCAATTCAATCTCGGCAGCGATCACTGCATCGGATGCGGCGCGGGCGATGACGACGTCGTGCAAATTGACGGTAAAATGAAGACGCTCGCGAATCTGTGACACATAAGTGTCGTCAATAATAAACGCTGGCTCATCGTTTTTCAGGCCTCGATACATGACCGTTTCTTTTGGAACGGTGTACCGCATCATTGAATCGCAACGCAGGGGCGGATAGGACGCGTTCGGCGCATCGATCGTAATGCCGTCTAGGCCTGTTTCGATTCCCGGTTTTATAGACATGGTGTTTTCCTTGGCTTTACTCCGCATCTTTGCATAAATGTCACAGTATGTAAATTAAGCTCTTACGGGTCGTACAATCGTGAATACGATAATACGATTTTACGACACAAGGGGATGTGCTCTATACTATGCGCATGAAAATTTCCGACCCTCTTGGTTTTGCGGCGAATCCGCCCGGCGGCCTTCGTGCTGCGTTACTGTATGGGCCTAATCGCGCGTTGGTGACCGAGGCCATCGCCGTGTTGCGCAAAGCCTTTCTGCCGAACGGCTATGATGATTTTTCCTATGTCGTGATGTCGGCGGACGACCTCAAAGATAATCCGACGCGTCTTAGCGATGAAATGTCGTCCTTCGGTTTTTTTGCGGGCAAGAAATTGCTGCATGTCAAAAATATCGGTGACAGTTTGATCAAGCCGATTATCGAAGCCATCGCAGCCCCCGATGCTGGGCATTTTCTCATTCTCGAGGCGGATGAATTGCCCTCGAAATCGGGCTTGCGTGCCTGGGCCGAGAAAGCGGACGAGGTAGCATGTGCCGCATGTTACGCGATGGAAGGGGCGGCGTTGAATCGTTTCGTTCAAGGTCAGTTCAAGAAATATAACGCGACGATTGCGTCGGACGCGCTCACGTTGTTACTGGATCGTTTGGGGACGGATTTATCGCCGTTGAACGGTGTCATTACGCAACTCTGCGACTATGTCGGCGGCGATAATCCAAAAATTACGCATGATCATGTCGAGGCGATGTTGATGGATCAAGCCGAACAGGAATTCGATAATGTCACCTCTGCTTTGGGTGATGGCGATTTGCAAAAATTGGATAGGGCACTGAATGTGTTGCATGAAACGGGCACGCCAATGGTTGCCGTTCTGCGTGTATTACAAAGTTATTTTTATAAATTGCGGGGCGTGCAGGCGACGATTGCCGACGGCACATCGATGGATGAGGCGTTGGGCAAGGTGCGCCCGCCATTATTTTGGAAGACCAAGCCTGCGTTTGTGCGGCATTTGCGCGCCTGGCCGATGGCGCGCCTTGATGCGGGCTTACGCGAATTCGTGACGTTAGAGGCAGCCTGCAAAAAAACAGGCACACCCGATTTGGCCCTGGTTCAGCAACGTCTTATTGCGTTATCGAAGGCTAAAATCGCGGCGTAATTAGTGCTGTTGATTACCGGCTTAAGCGGCGCAACACATCGTCCAGTTGATCCAAATTCTGATACTCGATGCACAAAACACCCTTGGACGTCGTCTCGGGATTGATCGCGACATTCAGACCCAAGAGTTCCGACAGATTATTTTCCAACGCACGGATATCGGCGTCTTTCTGTGCTTTGGACGCGCCCGCAATCGCCTTGGCGATTTTTTGCGGCGTGCCCGTCACTTTGCGCGCTTTGCTAGTCGCCAGGCGTTCGGCATCGCGGACGGATAAATTATTCTTGATGATTTGGTCGGCCAATTCTTCGGCGTTGTCGCTTGTGATCAGCGCACGTGCGTGGCCCATGGTCAAATTACCCGCCAGCAATTTTTCCTGCACCGATGCAGGCAAAGTCAAAAGGCGCAACAAATTCGTGATATGGCTGCGCGATTTGCCCAACACGGTTGCCAATTGATCATGCTTGTAATCATATTCGTCGATCAGACGCTGGAACGCTTGTGCTTCTTCCAACGGATTCAAATCAACGCGCTGCAAATTTTCGATCAACGCGATTTCCATCGCTGTCTTGTCGTCGATGTCGCGGATGACGACGGGCACTTCGTGCATTTGCGCTAATTGTGCAGCGCGCCAGCGGCGTTCGCCCGCAATGATTTCATATTGGTTCGCAGCACCCGCTTTTAAACGGACGACCATTGGTTGGGCCATGCCGTGTTGTTTTAAACTGGCGGCTAGTTCATTTAACGATTCATCCGAAAAGACTTTGCGCGGCTGAAAGGGGCCCGGCGTAAGGGCCGTGACCGATAACATCGTCAAACCGCGTGACGGTTTCGCATTCGTGTTAGATGTGGTTTCCGGCATAGTTTCTTTTTGCGGCAAACCGAACGGTGTTGCGTCGTCTTCACCGAATAGGGCGTTTAATCCGCGGCCCAAAGGTTGTCTTTTTTCTGCTGTCATCATCGTTACGTCCTTATCTAGATTCTTTTGTCTTTATGCCGCGACTTTTTGTGTTGCGGGTGAGGTGGCTTCATTTCCCAATCCTGCTTGAATGCGTTTTTCGCGTTTGATCACTTCGGCGGCCAGCGCAATATACGCCTGGGAACCTGGGCATTTCATGTCATAGACCAGCACAGGCAAGCCATGCGACGGGGCCTCGGAAACGCGCACGTTGCGGGGGATGACGGTTTGATACACTTTCTCGCCGAAAAAT